>JAIEQQ010000085.1 GCA_019747615.1 Phycisphaerales bacterium | reverse complement strand
GGTTGGCTGGGTCGCTCGGGCAGTCGGGCCCGTCCGTTGCGGAATACCGCTCGCTTCTGGTCCGCTACGGGCGACGCCCGTTGGCCACGGGTCCGCCCACGTTGGCCCACGTCGCGTTCCTGGCAGGCGGCTCTACCAACCCCGCCAGAAGCCCGCCCCGCGCCCGGACGGGCGAAACAAACTCTGTCGCCAAACGCGGCTGTTCCCGCGGGCGTCGATTCGCAGGCTCGGCCCGGGAGTACCTAACGCCATCCGCCTCCCCTTCCGCAAGGCTTCCGGCTGTAAGGCTCCCACCCGGGATTGCCACGCGGCGCTTCAATGAAGTCCGGATGGCCGGAGCGTGGCGGACGGAGAGATGGCGTTTTCCACGCGGAAGACATGGGAATTGGGTAGGAGAGAAAGATGATTGCTTGTTTGCATACCTCCTCCGTCTCCCCCCACGCGTGTAGAGAGACAGAACGGACCCACAAACAAGCAGCGAAGTTGTCGGTGTACGCTCAGGCCTTGGAAACATAGCGGATTCCACTCCTTCCCTTCGTTGCAACCCGCACTTCATTGATCTGCCCGGTGGCAATCAGGTTCTCGATGACCTCTTGCCGTTCACGCACGCTCAGCCAGCGTGTCTTCCACAGCAACTGGGTGTGGCTGATCCCCTGGCTGCCTCCGTGCTCGTCGATGATCCGGAGCACGCGCTTCTGCCTGGCGTCGAACTGCCCGTCGGCGATGCGCACGTGGGCCTCGAAGAGCAGCCGCCGTGTGACGTAGCTGGACAGTTCACACGCCCAAGCCGCGGCCCGCTCATCAACGACCGGCTTCTCCGGGCACGCTGAGCAGGCGTAGATCAGCGCCAAGCGGCATGCCTTTTCTTCGGCCCGCGACCACACCGCCGCGATCCCCTCGCCCTTGGTCTCCATCTCCGCGTCGGCGTGATCGGCCAGCGCGTCGAACCGCGCTGCTGCCTCCGGCGTTGAAGGAACGAGCAGGGGTTCCGGGTGCTCCCGGCCGAGATTGCCCCCGGGCGAGAACTCGGCCCACCACCGGACGCGGTCAACGACCGACTTGGGCGGAGCGACGCGTGTCCGGCGCTGCCGCTTGGGACGTTGCGGGCTCTCGAATACCAGGAGCCGCCCGATGAATCCATCGCTGAGACTCTCGGAGGTGAGTGACTCCCAGAAGCTGTCGGGCACAGTCGTGCCGTAGAGCACGACGCACGGTTGATCGACGGCCTTATTGCGCTTGGGATCGGCATACGCCTTGCCGCGCACGAACGTGTCGGCGGAGCTGTAGAACTTCATGAAGGCGGTGAGGACGTTGAAGAGGTGTGGGGCTCTCTTCGCGTCACCGATGGTCCGCAGGAAACGCCCGAACTCATCCAACTGGAACAGACTCGCGGGCTCGGCTTCGACCGCTGCGAAGAGGCCTGCGTCGCTGGCGAGGTCCTCGTTGCCCTCCAAGTCCTCCGCTCCGGCAGCGAAGAGGATGTCGCGATTGAGCTTCCGCGCGTGATCCTTGCCCGCGCCGCTCTTGGCAAGCCCCACGCAGTAGACGTTGGTGCGGTTCCCGCGCTCGTCGCACACCTTTCGCCCCGCGAGCACGGCCTGCAAACAGATGGCTCCCGCGAGAGCCAGTTGCGGCTGTGGCCGTGGCGCGTACGCGAGGTTGTGCGCGATGACTTCGCCCATCAGGCCCGGAACATCGAGCAGGACGTCGGGGAACGGACCGGGGTCGTCGGGGCGTTCCAGACGCTCGATCGGCTCGGCGTCGTGAGATTCGCTGCCGAACGCGGAAAGGTTTATGTCCCCGTGTTCAGGCACGTCCGTGCCGTACCCGTCGGCGCGGAGCGTCCCGGCGGCCGCGTTGAAATCACCCGCGTGTTCGAGCATCGCATAGACCGCGAACGGGGCGTATGCACGCCCGGATTCGAACGGGTCTGCGTTGCTGGAGAACACATAGAAGACGCCGTCCTTGAGCGTGGCACTCGTGCCGGCCGCTTTGCCAGGCCTCCGCCAGTGCTCGTTCTCGCCAGACTTGACCAGCACCCAACCGTGGCTCGCGAGCACCGCTCGCACGTCCCCGCGGGCGTTGAAGTCATCCCCCGGGCGGATCTGTGGGCCGGGCAACGGTGGCGCGTTGCCGACCACGGCGGGCGTGCCCTCGTTGAGCCGCCAGGCGCAGCCGAGCAGTACTTCCCGCTCCTCGGCAGTGAGGACGGCGAGGACGTCGAGCCGCCCGGCGACGGATTGGTAGCCCGGCGATGGATCGCACAGGAACATGCCCCCCTCGCCACGAGTCTCGATGAGCGTCACGGAGACGGACCAGCGGCCGTCGCGGTCCTTGCGGGCCGCGATCGACTTGCCCGCGACCACCGTCTCGCCCGGGCCATCGACCTCGATGCGGCGATGCGCGAGTTTGGTGTTGCCGCAGACCGGCGCCTCGCATCGATACACCACATGGCGACCGCCCGAAGGCGTGGTTTCCACGAACAGACGATCGACAATGCCGGGCTCGATCTCCTCAACCATCGACCGCCAGGCCTCAAAGGCCTCCCCGGCGCAGTCGAAGTCGATCATCTCAAGGTTGCCCGAGATTGCGCCGGCGACTACGCAGATCGAGTCTGGCTTGGCATTGAGCCAGCTATCTAATTCTCCGGCGGTGGGGAGACGCTTCTGGAAGTGGGCCCATCGCGGCAACGCCACGCGCTTGTCGTCGCCGCGCCGCGACGCTGGCAGCACGCACAGCCCAGCGGTCAAGTACGCCCGAGCCGCGTCGCACAGTTGTTGAGAGGTGACGGGAGTCAGAACGGGATCTCCTCGTCGGGGATGCCGTACGTCATGCCCGCGGGCTCAGGCGGTTGCTCTGGCAATCCCTCGTCACTCTCAAGCCGTGGCGGCTTGTTTCCAAGGCGGTGCGATCCGACACGCTCGAACTGATCGCCGGACTTCTTCTCGACGGTGATGGAGAGCGTCGGCGCGAGCGCACCCGCCTTGGCCATCTCGACCGCATCCTCCGTGCCGCCCGGCACCGGCTCAACGGAGCGTGCCCGCCACCACGCCTCCGCCTTCGTGCGCGCGTAGCCGGTGTGGTCGAAGCAGACCCACTCGCGGAAGTAGCGGTTGAAGCCGACCCGGTACTCGACTCGCATGGTCAGCGGCGCTGAAGGATCGCTGCGCTTGTAGTGGACGTGATACGTCGTCTCGCTGACGTGATGCTCCTCGCGCGTGGTCTGCCCCGAGAGGATGCCCTCTGTGCTGGCTTTCGCCTCGTGCTGTTGGCGGTTCGGCTCGGGGAACTGGTGGCCGCACTGCGGGCAGGTCTGGTATCCCGCCGCGATGAGGGCCTGGCAGTTCGGGCACTCCTTGGCGGGTGCTTCGCCGTCGCCGCGATCGTCGGTGGAGACGCGGATGGCGTCGACTGGCCCGTGCCGCAGCACATTGCCGCCGAAGTCGAGCACGAGGCAGTCGGCTTTCCCGGGGTGAAGCCGGAAGCCCCTGCCCACCATTTGGTAGTAGAGCCCCGGCGACATGGTCGGCCGCACCAGCGCCACGCAATCGATGTGCGGGGCGTCGAACCCGGTCGTCAGCACGTTCACGTTGCAGAGGTACTTCAGGCCGCCCGCGCGGAAGCGGTTCAGGATGGCGCTGCGGACGCCGTCGGGTGTTTCACCCGAGACGAAGCCGCACTCGATGCCGTGCTTGGCCTTCAGCACATCCACGAGGTGCTGCCCGTGGCGGATGCCAGACGAGAAGATCAGCGTCGCGCTGCGGTCCTCGGTGTGCTCAACGATCTCAGCGCACGCCCCTTCGACCAGCCCCTCCTTGTCCATCAGGTCCTCGACTTCGCTGGCGACGAACTCGCCCGCGCGAACGTGCAGGTCGTCGGTGCTGATCTTCTGCAAGCCCGCCTTGGTTTTGAGCGGCGACAGGAAGCCCTGCACGATGAGTTCGCGGACGCCGACCTCGTAGCAGACGTGGTTGAGGATGTTCTCGGGGGCGCAGATCGAGCCGGACTTCATGCGGTACGGCGTCGCGGTGAGCCCGATGATGCGAACGTGCGGATTCACCACCTTGGCGTCGGCGATGAACTGCCGGTACATCCCGTCGTCCTCGGCGGGCACCATGTGCGCCTCGTCGACGATGATCAG
>JAIEQQ010000535.1 GCA_019747615.1 Phycisphaerales bacterium | reverse complement strand
TCTCTTGCTGGCGCCACCCCCGCCAGCCCATGTGAGAACTCAACCCAGGCCAGGGGGGCTGGCCAACCATTGGTGGGCGCGCGTGCGAAGAGCACGGCGTGCAAGGAGATTTCCCATGGCCAGCGGCAACTCATCGTCTTCCAATGTCAAGTGGACCAAGAAGGACCTGCTCTCTCGCCCCGTCGAGCACGTGGACATCACGTCCTTCGATGCGCGCCCGGTGATCGACGCGTATCGCGAGATGGCCTACTCGGCCCGCACGCTGGCCAACGCGTCAGACATCTACAGCATGATGCTCAAGGACAAGGAGTGCGCCGTGATCCTCACGCTCGCCGGCTCCTTGATCTCCGCTGGTCTCAAAGAGGCCATCATCACGCTCGTTGAGAACAACATGGTGGACGCCATCGTCTCCACCGGGGCCAACATCGTCGATCAAGACTTCTTCGAGGGCCTTGGATTCGCCCACTACATCGCCCCCGGCAGCCCCGAGGCCCCGCCGGTGGACGACATGACCCTGCGCAACCTGATGATCGACCGCATCTACGACACCTACATCGATGAGGACAACCTCCGCGATTGCGACGCCACCACGCACAAGATTTTCGATCAGTTCGAGCCCGGCGCGTACAGCTCGCGCGAGTTCATCGAGGCCATGGGCGCGTACCTGGCCCGCAAGCACCCCAAGAACAGCAGCATCGTCAAGACCTGCTACCAGAAGCGCGTGCCGATCTTCGTGCCGGCGTTCAGCGATTGCTCCGCCGGCTTCGGCATCGTGCTGCAGCAGACCGAGGCCATCGAGAAGGGCCGCGGGCAAGTGGCGTTCGATTCCGGCAAGGACTTCCGCGAGCTCACCGACATCAAGCTCGCCTGCAAGGACACCGGTCTGCTCATGCTCGGCGGCGGCGTGCCCAAGAACTTCGCCCAGGACATCGTCGTCGCCGCGGAGCTCCTGGCCGAGCGCAAGACCGGCAAGGGCGGCGCGGACCTCCGCAAGACCAACGAGGTCGGCATGCATAAGTACGCCATCCAGATGACCGTCGCCGACTCGCGCGACGGCGCCCTCAGCGGCAGCACCCTCCGCGAAGCCTGCTCATGGGGCAAGGTCGATGTCGTCCACGAGCAGATGGTCTTCGGCGAACTCTCAGCCCTCTTCCCCATCCTGGCCAGCGACGCCTACCACCGCGCATCGTGGAAAAAGCGCAAGGCCTTCAAGTTCTCGGATCTCTTCGAGAAGGACCAGGGCATCCCGACGTTCGCCGAGAGCGGCAAGCGCACAGCCAGCCGCTGATTCCAGTCGCGAGTCGCGCGTCGAAAGACCCAGGTCCAAGATCGAATCGACCACCAACGCACGCCCAACCCCAAAGCCCCCGGCCCCGCCGGGGGCTTTTCAGTTCACCCGCGCCCCCACCCACGTCCTTGTCACGTTCACGTTCGCCTACGCGTCGCGCTCGTAAGCCGCGCGCATCCACTTCACGACCTCCGCATCAACGTCGGCGGCCGTCGTGATCGCGATCCGGTGCGTGATGCGGTCTTTCTTCGCGAAGCCGACGGTCTCAATCAATCGCTTTGCCGACGGGGCCTTGATCAGCTTCGGATCGCCCAGCGCAAGCCCAAGATCGATCCGCTTCCGCGTCGCCGGCTTGATTTGCGCGAACACGTGCGTGCGATACAACGGCACGATCGTCTTGCACGGGCACACCTTCACGTCCGGGCCCAGCCCGCGACCGACCTCGACCAGCCAGTCGTGTACCGGGCGGAGTGCGCCCTTCGCGCCGGCGTACATCGCGTCCACCATCGCCGGGCAATGCCGCACATACACCGCCGCGTCCTCGCTCTCGGTGTTCTTGCCAATTGAGCGCTCCGCGAGCCACGCCGCGGTGTTTGTTCCCAAGGCGTGCTCTCGCTTGAACCACGCCCGCCGCGCCGTCTCGTCCCGCGGCCCCTTATCTTGCACCAGCTCGATCCACTCTTGAACCGAGCGCCCCGAACTGTCCTTGAGATTCGCAACCCAGTGCTGCAACAACTGGATCGACGGGTGTACCGAGTAGATCGATTCCGAGCCGCGGCTGCCGCTGCTCGCAACGCTCGCGTGGGCCTCGCTGCGACGCGACGCCCCGATCCTCACGCCGGCGCTCGCTCCCGCGGGCGCGCGATTCGCATTCGGCGTCGCCTTCGCCGCGACCTTCGCGCCGCCAGACGAGCGCACCGAGTGTGGGCCGTTGGTCCCAGCGCTCGTCGCGCTCACGCGTTTGACCCACTTCTTCTTGGACGTCTTCGGCGTGGAAATCTTCTTGCTCATGCCCGCACGCGCTCCTCAAGCCCCCCGGCGCGCTTCAGCATCAGCTCCATCGTCCGCCGCTCGCTCTCACGCACCACCACATCCTCGATCAGCGGCAGGTTCACCTCGACATTGCACCGCGAACTCTGCGCCGCGGCGCTCAGCGCGATCGCGCTGATCCGCAGATCGCTCTCCAGAAACCGGTTGGTCTTGCCCTTGATCCCCGCCAGCGTCTCCAGCGCCTCAACACACGTCGCCAGCACGAACATCGGCACCATCGCGCTGGCCTTCGCCGCGGCGGGCAACTCGCTCACGCGCACCGGATCGCCCTCGGGCAACTTCTGCAGCGCGTTGAGCGCCGCGTACGCCGTGCCGTCTTCATCGGCCAGCGTGAGCAAAACCTGCCGCGCCCGCGTGAGCTTCGCCAGCGCCGCCGAGAGCAGCTCGCGATGCTCCGCCAGATCCTTCTTGCCGATCGAATACTCAACCACCATCAGCGCCTGCGCCACGCCGACCGCGCCGACGACCGCCGCCGTCGCCCCGCCGCCGGGCGCCGGCGTCTTGCTCGCCAGCGCGTTGAGGAAGTCATCGAGCGTCAGATGTGCGAGCCGCGTGATCGCCATGGCGCAAGCGTACGGCGCAAAGCTCAAAGCTCAAACGCTCAAAGCAGCAAATCAGACAACGCATACCGGAGCGGGCTTCGGCGTGGCGCAACCCACCCACGGGCTGCATTCAATTTGAGCTTCGCTGCTTTGCTGCTTTGCTGCTTCGCCCCCCCTACCACTCCCCCGCCAGCACGTGATCGATCGCCATCGCCACGCCGGCCTCGTCGCACGCGCCGGTCGTTCGCTTGGCGACGTGCTTGATCCGCTCGTGCGCGTTGCCCATCGCCACGCCCAACCCGGCGTGCGTGATCATTTCCATGTCGTTAAGTTGGTCGCCGATCGCCGCGGTGCGGGCCGGATCGATGCCCAGCCGCGTACAGAGCCGCTCGATCGCCTGCCACTTATCCGCGCGAGCGTGGAACATCTCGACGATGTGAACGCTGCTGATCCCCAGGTCGCGCCGTTCCTTCGGCAGCAACGCGCCGTGAAAATGCTGGAGCGTCGCGCGATGGCCGAACTCGCCCCGCAGCTTTTGTGCAAAGTCGTCGATCGGCGCGTTGGTCTGATACGCGCCGACGCGCACCGTGTGCTCGTGGTGCTCGTCATCATCCAGATGTGTCGCGTATCGCACGCGAACGCCCATCTTGGCGAACCACCATCGCGACGATGGGTCCAGCGATTCCTCGCCATCGGGCGCGATCACGAGATAGTCATACTCGGTCGCCGACGGATCCTTCAGCACCAGCGCCGCGTGATCGTGCGCGCCGAGGTACTCGACCATCTCGTGGACCATGGCGCGGTCCATGGCGAATCGCTCGAGCGTCTGCCCGGTCGTCGGGTCGGCGACCATCGCCCCGCCGCTGACGACCACCGGCCCGGTCTGCTCGATCGCGCGGATGATCGGCATGGATTCAATAAGGGCTCGCCCGGTGCAGACCGTCACCACCATGCCCGCGGCTCTGGCCCGCTTCAACGCTTCCAAGTTCCGGGCGTCCACCGCGCCGGAATGGTTCAGCAACGTGCCATCAAGATCGATCGCGAGCAGGTCGTACTTTCGGGGCATAGTGGGTCGAGCGTAGTGCGCGCGAGCCGGAGCCGATCAGCTTTCGAAAGACTCAATCTCGGCCGCCGCGCGGCCGGCCGCCTTGGTGAAATCCCTAAACATGGGCAATTTCCCAACGCTTTGCGGAACCCCCCCTAAACAGGTTAAGTATAGTCAGACGCTAGGGCAGG
>JAIEQQ010000212.1 GCA_019747615.1 Phycisphaerales bacterium | reverse complement strand
AACCGAGGCTCAACGGATGAGCCAGCCGGAGGGTGTGGTGAGTTGACTTCGGGGACGGTTCTTCAACGCCCTGCTAGTTTCGTGTGCCGGGAGTGGTCCCGGCATGTGAGGCGATCGGAGACACTGCTCCATCGATCGACTCACGCGTAACTCACAATGTTGTGTTTAGGAGAGATCACATGTCCACTCTGATCCAAACTTCCGCTCGCTCATCGATCGCCGCGGCCATGGTGCTTGCCGTATTCGGCGCCACCGCCCACGCGCAGAACTTCTTTGACGATTTCAGCTTCAACAACGACTCGGGGTACGTGCGGTCCCAACCGTTGTCGCCGTTCGGCGCCGGCGGTTCGTTCACGTACAGCAACGGCGGCTACCGCATCCAAGGCCCCGCGTCGCCAGCTCCGGCGCAGCTCGGTGTTCAACGCCTTGCCATCTCGCCCTCTGGCGTGAGCGTCACGGACTTCAGCATGAGCATCGATATCATCGACTGGAACACCGCGAACCTCACCGGCATCGGTCTGTTCGCGAGGGTCCGCGAGAGCGGCCTGGGAACGACCGACGGGTACTACGCCCATCTCAACATCGGCGGCAGCACGCCCAGCCAGCTTGTCATCGATCGCATCGACAATGAGGCGCCCGCGGGCGTCGCATTCAGCGGAGCGCTCAGCGTGGACCAGGGGCAGGGCTATCGACTCACCTTCACCGGCGTGGGCGGATCGTTGTCGCTCAGCTTGTTTTCGTTGAGCGATCTACTCACGCCTCTGGCTTCGCTCAACGGCGTGGACAACACGTACGTGACCGGCACGGTCGCCTTTGGCACCACCGGGCTGTTCAACTTGGACACCGGTCTCTTCTCCAACGCTCCGGTTGACGCAACCTTCGACAACTTCCGCGTCGTGCCGACACCGGGCGCCGCCGCGATCCTCGGCTTCGGCGGCCTGCTCGCCGCGCGTCGGCGTCGCTGAGTGTACTTGTCCTCGTATTCAAGGAGTCAGCACATGAGTCGTTCCGCGTTGCATCTTGTCGTCACGCTTGGGGTAGCGGCCATCGCTTCCGCGTCCCACGCGGGCATTGTTAACCCGTCGTTCGAGGATGTGTACCCGAGTCCGCGTGAGCCATTGCTTATGCTGCCGGTGGGGTGGACGACGGAGGTGCCTGAAGAGGGATGGGACGCGGTGTATGCCGAGGGGTATGACATCTACGTCGGCTCGCCGATCACTCCGACCGATGGTCGGGCGATGGCGATTGCCACCAGTCCGTGGCGGCTTTGGCAGACGGTGACGCTCACGGCTGGCGACACGATTCTGGTTGACGTGGCGATGGCCACGAATTCGACGCAGGCGTTCGGCACGGCGGTGATCGGGCTCGGGTCGGGATCGGACTATTCGGGGTGGACGAACCTCTCGACGTACTCGAGTTTCAAGGTGCCGTATCCGGGCATTTCCGCGGGGCCTGGCGCCTCGTGGATCGGTTGGCAGACGCTTTCGCTGACGGTGCCTGCGACGGGGACGTATGACCTCGTGCTGATTGGCAGCTTTAGCCACAATGGCGACGGCAGCGTGAGCACCTACTTTGATAACATCCGGGTCATTCCTGGACCCGGCGCAGCGGGTCTGTTGACTGTTGGTGGTTTGCTTGTTGCGCGTCGGCGTCGCTGAATACACCCTTCTCTTTGCTGCAGGAAACCGTCCATGGCTCGTCCCATCATTCGTCTACTCGCCGCGTTCGGGGTCGCCGCCATCGCCTCGACGGTGCACGCTGACATTGTCAATCCGTCGTTCGAGATACTCGATGCCGACTATCGGATCACCGGCTGGAATGCGCTGGATGATCCAAGCGGGATTGACTTGCCGTGGGCGGAAGGCACCTTCTGGGCCACTCAACCCAACCCGGGCGCGGGCGCGTTGGCCGCCACGATGGGCGTGGGCCGCGGCGGACAGACCGTCACACTCAACGCGGGCGACGTCATTCTCTTTGAAGTATCAGCCGCCACTCCGCCCGGCCCGTATGGCTTCTGGTACGACGACTATCGCATACAGGTGTGGCTGTGCGAGCCAGATCGCGCCAGCCCCTTAAACCATGCGAGTGTCTTTGATGCGAGTACCCCCACTCAGTTCAATATGTACTGGCCCAACAACACGCCTCTGGTGGGCCAGTGGATCACCGGTTCATTGATCGTGCCGGCAACGGGCACTTATACGCTCGGGTTCCAGGGCACTGCCGGCGGACCCGTCAACGAAACGATGTGGGTCATGCTCGACAACTTCCGCGTTGTTCCAGCACCCGGCGCAGCCGCGCTGCTCGGGCTCGGCGGCCTGCTCGCCACGCGCCGCCGCTGAGTGTGTCCGTTCTCTTGTTTAAGGAGTCTGTCCATGCAACCTTCTGCCTTTCATCTCGGCTCCGCCTTCCTTATCGCTGCCGTCGCATGCGCATCGCACGCGCAAATCGTCAATCCGTCGTTCGAGGAGTTCGACACAAACGGTTTGGTGACCGGTTGGACGTTCCGCAACGATCCCACCGGAGAGTTCACGCCGTGGTTCGATGACAATCACTATGGCGGGATCCCGAACCCCGGTGCCGGTGCGTACGCCGCGACCATCTCGTACTACGGCGGCGGCGAGCAGATCGTCACGCTGAATGCTGGTGATGTCGTGCTGTTTGACGTGAACTTCGTCGCGCGCATCTTTCCGTATCCGTGCGACGGAGGCTTGCAAGTGTGGCTCTTGCGACCGGATCAGCAGTTTCCGACTCCGACTATCGGCTACCCGCAGTACACGGCGCTGAGCACGCCCACGCTCTTCAGCATGTATTGGCCCGGCACATCGCCGGAGAGCGACCGCTGGCTCACCGGCTCGGTGACCGCGCCCTCGACCGGGACCTACACGCTCGGCTTCTGGGGTCAGGCGTTCCAGAACCGGTTGACCGAAGGGCTCGTCCAAATCGACAACTTCCGGGTGGTCCCGGCGCCCAGCGCGCTGTTGTTCGTCGGACTGGGCGGCATTCTCATCGCGCGCCGGCGTCGTTGAGTCATTTGTTGCTCTCGATCACATTCAAGGCGTTCGTTCGGGGCGCAGGGACCTGCGTCATGCGGAGTCGCCAGCCGCCGATGTCAGAAGGCGACACCGACGACTTGTCATTCGCAACCCCCGCCCGCTTCACGCGTTCTACTGCGCCGGGCCGTCGGTCTCATAGGCGATGCGCAACCCGGCGAGTTGGAGGTTGTTCGACCATTCGATGACGGCACCAAGGGGGACCGGGCGTTCGGGCTGGACGTAGAACTCGAGCGAGCGATTGGTGTTGTTGACCACGATCGGGGTCGGGATTGGAAGGCTCACGGTGAGTTGCGAGCCGCTGAGGTTCTCGGTGGTCGCCTCGGCGAGGACTGACGCGGTCTGGGCCGGGAGGTCCGTACCAAGGAGGTAGAAACGCATGAAGCGGGTCGAGTCCAGGTCGTTGCAGTAGACCTCGATCTGACGGATACGGGCGTTGTGGGGAAGATCCAGAGGGACGTGGAGGGTGATACGAGAGCCGTTCGGACCGTACATGACGTTGCGGTAGAAGCCGATTCGGACGGGGGCATCGACCTCGAAGGTGATGCCGGGCACAAAGGCGCTGA
This sequence comes from Phycisphaerales bacterium, assembly GCA_019747615.1. The sequence continues at coordinate 493 of JAIEQQ010000212.1, read as the reverse complement.
CGGAGAACATGCGGTAGGTGAGACGCGGGGCGGTGTAGTTGACGTTGCCGGCGGTGACGGTGCCCGTGTTCAGGGTGCCGGGAACGTTGACGGTGCCCGCGCTGTCGATGGACATGCGGGTCTGGTTGCCGCCGGTGCGGAGTTGGAGGCCGCCGCGGGTGTTGAAGTTGTTGTAGACGATGCCGGCTTCAGCATTCCCGCCGTTGCCGCTGAACGCGCCGGAGAAGAAGTTGGTCGTGTTCGAGAACGTCATCTGTCCTGTGAAGGTCTGGTTGCCGTCGAGGCGAGCGATGTTGCTGGGCAGGCTTTTGTTGGCGATGGTGCCGCTGATGCTCGCGGCGCTGAGGTTGGTGAGGCCCGCGCCGTTGACGCCGGTGAGGGCGGACGCGGCCAAGGGCGCGCCAAAGCCAACGCCGGTCCCGCCGGCGAAGATCTGCATCGTGTTCGAGAAGCGGTTGAGCACGTACGCGTACGGGCCGGAGACCGTGACGAA
>JAIEQQ010000536.1 GCA_019747615.1 Phycisphaerales bacterium | reverse complement strand
CCCCCGCGGCGCGTGCGCCGCTGGCGCCGGATGTCGATCCCGATCCGTCGCACCACAAGGCGGTGCGCCTGCCAGCACACCTTGAGCCGACGAGCGCGGCGCCGACGGCGGCATCAGAAACGATCGTTGTGCGCCCGGGCGCGATCCCCGCGCCGCGAACAGTCACGCCACCACCGCCGGCAGGACCGACCGTCGCGCCCGTCGCGGCGACACCGCCCTCGCAACCGACGGGCACCGCCCCCGGCAGCGGGCCGTCGGGCTCTGGTGGATCCGCGACGGCGACGCCTCCGGGCGGGCCGACGCCAGCACCGACGTCAACGGGCGGACCCGAGGGCGCGCCGCCATCGCGCCCGGTGAACCGCGCGCCGATCAAGCCGCCGGTGATGAACGTGCCGCGCCGCCCGAGCGTGGTGGTGCCTGCTGGACAGAAGCTTGAGATCAAGACCGCCGTGAAGCTTGCGGGCCCGCGCGTGGTGCGTATTGAGGCGCCGGAGCCGGCGTCTGCACCGCCGCCGCGACGGTTTGGTCCCGCTGCGCCGGGCTCTGGCGCGGCTCGCCCGGGCGTGAGCCGCGGGCCGGGTGGTGATGATGATCGTTCACGTCGCAACACACGCCGGGCCACCGGGCCGGGCGCGGACAAGACGACGACCGCGCGCCGTCGGCCGCAGTCCGGCTCAGGCGTTCCGGATGACTTGCAGCTTGGCACAGGCTTCAGCGAGCAGGACCTCGCCGAGCGTGAAGAGCGGTTGGCACGCGCCAGCGGCCTGCTGAAGCAGCGCCGGCGCGAGGCCAAAAACCGCGCCGCTCGCGACGGCATCGGCGGCGATGACATCCTCGAAGGCAAGGTGCAGATCCAGGCACCGTTCACCATCAAGGATCTGTCAGCGGCGTCGGGCATCAAGGCCACCGACATCATCAAGAAGCTCTTCATGCAGGGCACGCCTGCGACGATCAACTCCGGTATCGATAGCGCCAAGGCGCAGGAGATCATGATCGACTTCGATATCGAGCTGGAGGTCATCGAGGCCACCACCGCCGAGCAGAAGGTCGAGCGCCAGTTCACCGATCGCGCCAAGATCGACGAGCGCCCGCGCTCGCCCATCGTCACGATCATGGGCCACGTCGACCACGGCAAGACCAGCCTGCTGGACGCCATCCGCAAGACCAACGTCGCCAGCGGCGAGGCCGGCGGCATCACCCAGAAGACCAGCGCGTTCAAGGTCGCCGTCACCGTCAACGATGTCACCAAGCACGTCGTATTCATCGATACCCCCGGCCACGAGGCGTTCACCGAGATGCGCGCCCGCGGCGCGAACATCACTGACATTGTCGTGCTCGTCGTCGGCGCGCCCGAGGGCGTGATGCCGCAGACCGTCGAATCGATCAACCACGCGCGGGCCGCCGGCGTGCAGATCGTCGTCGCCCTGAACAAGATCGACTCGCCCCAGGCGACCGAATCGCAGATCCAGAAGGTCTACGGCCAGCTTGCCAGCAACAACCTCAACCCCGTTCAGTGGGGCGGGCAGACCGAAGTCATCCACACCAGCGCGCTCAAGGGCACCGGCATCAAGGAGCTGCTGGAAATCCTCGAGCTTCAGGCCGACGTGCTCCAGCTCAAGGCGGACTTCAAGGGCGCCGCCCGCGGGCGCGTCATCGAGTCCACACGCGACGAAGGCCGCGGGCCGATCGCGACGGTTCTCATTCAGGACGGCGAGCTGGAAGTTGGTGACTTCATCGTCATCGGCCGCGCGTTCGGTCGCATCCGCGATATGACCGACGACCTGGGCAAGCGGCTCAAGACCGCCGGCCCGGCGACGCCGATCAAGATCTCGGGCTTTGACGAGGTCCCCGACGCGGGCGATGCGTTCTTCATCTCTGAGACGCTGCGCCAGGCCGAGGAGGCCGCCCAGCAGCGTCGCGATCGCGATCGCGAGGAATCACTGCACCAGCCGAAGGTCACGCTGGACAGCCTCTTCAGCCAGATGAAGGACGCGAGCGTCAAGGAGATCCTCATCGTGCTCAAGGCCGATGTGCAGGGCTCGGTGGACGTCATCGCCCACCAGATCGAGAAGCTCAGCAGCGACGAGGTCAAGGTCCGCGTGCTGCACTCGGCCGTCGGCGGCATCACCGAAAGCGACATCGTCCTGGCCGATGCCAGCAAGGCCGTCATCGTCGGCTTCAACGTCATCCCCACCGGCAAGGCCCGAAACCTCGGCGAGCGCAAGGGCGTCGAGATCCGCACCTATCAGGTCATCTACGACATCATCGACGACGTCAAGAAGGCCGCAAGCGGCATGCTCGCGCCGGAGATCCGCCAGGAGATCCTGGGTCACGCCGAGGTCCGCAAGGTCTTCAAGGTCACCAAGGTCGGCACCATCGCCGGCTGCTACATCACCGACGGCATGGTCCAGCGCGACGCGCTCATCCGCGTCACACGCAACGGCATCGTCATCGAGCAGGACCGCGTGCTGGAGCAGCTCAAACGCCTCAAGGACGACGCCAAAGACGTCAAGGCCGGCATGGAATGCGGCATGAAGATCGTCGGCTACGACGACATCAAGGAAGGCGACGTGCTGGAGTGCTATAAGAAGGTTGAGATTAAGCGGACGCTGTGATCGGGGGCGGAGGGGCCGAGGTTTGAGGGCCGAGGGATCAGTTCGTCAGAGCCGCGTGCGCAAGCACGCGGACTTCCCGTGCCACCGACCCGGCTTCTTGGTAGGTGCCCGCCGTGTCCGGTGTATTCGTCCGAGTGATGTCATCGGATAGACCCGAACTCGCGCCGCGTAGACCCTCGTAGACATGCCCGTGTTTCGCCGTCGCTTCCATCGCGTGTTCGCGGCACGCATGTCCACTCGGACGTCGCTCACCCTCATCGTCGCCTCGACCATCGCGCTGGCGACCTGTCTCATTGTCGCAAATCAACAACTCCACGCCCGCGACCCGTTCACCCAAGCGTTCGACGGATCGCTCATCGGCAAGCGCCTCAGCGACGTCGAGCGCCTGTGCGGCCCGGCTTGGCCGGTGCCGGTTGACAACTGGATGGTGGGCTGGCGCACGCCCACTTCATCATTCATACTCGACTACGAGGACGCCGCGGTCGTCCGCTTTGACCGCGACGGGTTGATCACCGAGTGTGCGTATGTCACCATCAACACCGATTCCCCGAACAACCCTTGGATGGTGAAGACCCACGCACGCTGGCCGCGCGATCCAAAGGCGACGCGCGGCGAATGATCCCGCCGGACATCGCCAGATGAGCGCAGTACCCGCCTGCGCCGGTTCGTCCAGCGCTGAGCCACGCCGCGATCACCATGCTCGACTGACCACGCACATACGCCAAGTCGCCCCCTCACGGCACCCACTTGAACCGGAGCCGCCATCCCAGCGGCGCGTAAAACTCCTGCAGCACCGACTCGGCCTGTTCCTGCGCCGTCTTGAGCAGCTCTTCTTGCTCCGCCTCGCGCTTGATCTCCGGCTCGGCCTGGCGCTGTGCTTGGCGGCGCATCGTCTGGCGCGCCGATTCGCTCACGAAGTACGACTGGTCCTCGATCAGAAAGTCCGACCGCTCAAGGATCACTCGGTGCGACTGCACCCGCGGCTTCCGCAGCGTCACGGTCGCGGTCTTCGCGGCGTCGTCCATCTCCGAGATCTCGATTGTGCTCAGGTCCACGCCGATCACCGCGTCGCCACGCGCGTCGTAAATCAGCTTGCTGCTGCCCAGCCAGTACCCAAGGTACCCGTCCTGCTCCACCGTGACGATCGCACGGACCGCCACCCGCAACGTCGCAAGCTGCGCCAGCCGCTTGACCGACGTGACGCTCGGGGTCGTTTGAATCACCACCGGCGCGGGCCCGAAGACGGCGCTGGCGGTGTGAATCGAGTATGCAATGAGCGCACACACGCACACGATCGCAACGCACCCAAGGATCGTCAATCGATTGCTCATCGGATCCTTCTACACTTCAGAAAGCCCACGGGCGAAACGACCGGGTGCGCACGGCACAAGTGTATTCGATCGGCATCCTTCACCCGAGATCATCACATCCCGCGCGTCGACCGCGTGCCCGCGCCCGCGGCTCCGACCAACCCCCCGGCCCCGC
>JAIEQQ010000627.1 GCA_019747615.1 Phycisphaerales bacterium | reverse complement strand
CACCGCTTCTTCGGGCCCGCCAACGTGCCGGACACCTGGTCGATCAAGAAGGTCAACCCGCAGAGCATGGTCCACCTGACCGAGAAGCCCGTCGAACTCGCGCCCCCCCGGCGGGCCATCGAGTTCTCATCGCGTGGGGGGGCCGGCGAGAACGTGCTCGACCTCTTCGGCGGCAGCGGCTCCACGCTCATCGGCGCGGAGATGACTCGGGGGGGCGGGCGGCATGCGTTCCTCATGGAGCTCGACGCGATCTACTGCGAGACAATCGTGCAGCCCCCCTCACGCTGGGAGAAGTTCACGGGCCGCAAGGCGGAGCGGCTTCCGGCAAAGGGTGTGGCCGAAGAGAACATCGCGCGACGGCATTAGTCCGAGGACTTCGACGCCTCCCGTTTCCACGCCCACCCCGCGCCGAACGCGCCGCCGATGACGGCGATGCCCTTGGCCACGTCGATGGCGATCTCCGGCTTGTTGGGGTAGAGCACAAACAGCCCGGCGACGCCGAGCAGGACCGCGCCCGCAATGACGCGGGCCGCCCAAGCGTTCCCGTGAGCGATACTCATGCGCCGGAGGTCGATCTCGTGCTCCCGCTTGTTCTGCTCGGCCTGCAGTTCGACCTTCCGATTCTCCAGTTCATAGGCCCGATCGGATTGGAGCTTGGCGAGTTGCACCTGCTTGCTGGTAACTTCATGCCACGCGGTCACGGCTCCTGAAGGAATCGGTGACGCCCGGCGGGGGGCAGTTGTTCACGGTCTTCGGCCAGCCCCGCGTCCGCGTCGATTCGCGTAAAGGAGGCGATGGCAAGCCGGAGTTCACGGTCACGATGGAGGGCGTGGATGTCTACAACCCTGTCGACAACAGCATCAACTCCACCGGGGCGAGCAAGGTCGCGGCGTGGTTCCTCGACGGCGACTACGACGGCCGCACGTTCTGCGTGACGCAGGCCTTCTTCCCCGACAAATCGGCATGGGAGAACCTGCAGAAGGCATTGAACGGGAAGGACGGGCCGATCGATGCGGAACGGTTTGAGGCGTTCAGCAGTACGACCAGCCTGCCGTTCCCCGCGGGCAAGCACAAGTGCGCCGCCGTGAAGGTGATCGACCCGCGGGGGAACGAAGTCATGAGCGTTCATCGACTCGCGTGAATGGAGTTGAGCGCCCATGCCAAGACCAGCGACACCGGCATCTGAAACTATTCCCGCCGACCTGCTTCGGAGCATCGTCGAGCGTGAACTTGTACCCTTGCTGCCGGGCGCAGAACTGCAGCCCGGCATAAAGGGTGCCACTTCTGGGCGCGGCACGGTTGTCAAACTTGCCCCGAATGCGCTGGGACTGAGATCGCTGACGACAGTGCCGGACTTGCTCGAAGTCACACGAGCTCAGCCGTTCTCGAAGTCCGAGATCGGATTGGCACGACAGTTCCTGGCGGAACTTTCCGGCATCGCCCCACATCACGCAGCGTTCTTCTTCCCGGAGGCGACTGCGGCGGCGGTGCGACGCACTGTCGTGCGCAGCCTCGGGTATCCCAATGAGGGGCTCTTGCTCCGTGTGCTTGGCGAACTTGAGAGTTTGGCCGCACAGACATACGAGGGACACCGGATCGCGGTCGTGTTCGGACTGGACTCAAAGGCCCGTGGAAAAGGGGTGACTCTCGACACGATCTGGGGAGAGGACTTCGGCAAGGTCCTCACGGGGAGCATTGAGACGATGATCGCGGTGTCGTCGGACGGGTTCATTTCAGAGTTCCTTGATCTCTATCCGAACGCGTCTTGTTCGTTTGCGCCGCAATACTCTCGCACCCTTTCAGAATGGTGCACCGGCGAGCGCGTTGTTGTTTCTCTGAATCGAAACGGAGAGATCCTCCTATACCGCGAGAAATGCCTCGTGTTCGCGTGGCGTCGGGGACGGTGGCGGCACTTTGTGCACGAGCCGATCCTCGGCCAGATGCAGAACGTGTCGAACAAGGAACTGCGGCGCTGCATCTACGAGACGTGCCTAGACGTGTCCTTTGGTCGCAGTGGCGGTTGTATTGGCGTGATGATGGAGAAGCATTCGAGCTTGTTGCCGTCGCTGGTCAAAGACCCTGACCGACTCCCCAAGGGAAACTCTGCGAAGGCACGCGTTCTAACGGAGCTGCTGTCTGCGAAGCAGAGGCAGTTCAAAGACCTACCCCGTCGATTGCGGCAGGCGATGGCGGCGATCGACGGGGCGCTTGTGCTTGATCATCGCGGTACAGTCCTCGCTGTCGGCGCGATCGTCACTGTGGACTCCGGAAGCGACGCCGGTGCCCGCAAGGCGGCTGCCAAAGCGGTGGCCAAGATGGGGTTCGGCGTAAAGATCTCCGCAGATGGCGCTGTGACCGGGTTCTGCGGTGATGGAACGGCGGAGTCGGTGAAGAGAGTCTTCGAGTTCGGATGATGGCGTGCACTATGCCTATGAGTAAAGACATTCCGATCCAACCGGTGGAGAAACCGATCCTGTGCTCGCCATACGAGGCGCCATCGGTACATTGGCAGTACGACCGAACCACCGGGGAGGCCTCGAAGATCGCCGGGCGGCGGCCCTCGCGGTACTGGTACAGGACCAAGGACAGCGCCGGCGACGCCGCAGGGCAGCTCACTCTGGAACTGAGCGAGGGTCAGGACGACCTGCACATGGTCAACCAGATCCGCGAAGATGTCGCCCGCTGGCGCACGAGCAACTTCGAGGGCGTCACGCCGGTCACACGCGAGCTTCTGAACTTCTGGGCGTCGCCTGACAGACCGAGGCGGTTATTCTTCTGTCAGCTCGAAGCAGTCCAAACCGTCATCTACCTGGCCGAAATCCTCCGCAGCGGGAAGAAGCCTCGCTTCAACCCGCAGTTTCCGGCCGCGGACATTGGGAGGCTTATCGATGCCCCGCCCAAAGACGACCTGCTTCCATTGACGCGGTTCGGGTGCAAGATGGCCACTGGTTCGGGAAAAACGGTCGTCATGTCCATGTTGATCGCGTGGGCGTTCTGCAACCGCGGCCGCAATCCTGGTGATGAGCGATTCCCCAATGCTGTCCTTGTGTGCTGCCCCAACCTTACGGTGAAGGAACGGCTCGCCGTGCTACGCCCTGAGCGACCCGACAACTACTACGCGGCCTTCGACATCGTGCCTGTACGCATGCGACCGCTCATGCAGAATGGAAAAGTAATTGTTGAGAATTGGCACGGCTTCGCGCCCGAAAGCGAGCACGCAGAGGGCGGTAAAAGCTACGCCGTAGTCAACAAAGGCGTGGAGACTCCCGAAGCTTTCGCCAAGCGTGTACTCGGAGAGCTGTACGAGCGGATGCCGATCATGGTGCTGAACGACGAGGCGCACCACTGCTACCGGCCTGCGCCGCTCAGTGATGAGTTGCGAAAAACCCTCTCCACCGAAGCGCTGAAAGAAGCCCAGGCCGAGAACGAGGAAGCGACCGTTTGGGTGGAAGGGCTGGACAAACTCAATAACGTTGAGGGTGGGAGAGCGGCCGGACAGACGAGGCCAGGCATCGCGATGTGCGTGGACCTTTCTGCCACACCTTTCTATATCGGCGGCAGTGGCCACGTGGAGGGCAGCCCATTCCCGTGGCTCGTAAGCGACTTCGGGCTCGTTGACGCCATCGAAAGCGGCATCGTGAAGATCCCGCGTCTTCCAGTCAGTGACACAACTGGACGCCCCGAAGCGAAGTACTTCAAGCTCTGGGACAACATCCGCGACAACCTGGAGCCCGCAGAGTTCCTACCGGGAAAGGGCAGAAAGCCCAAGCCCGACGTGGTCTACCGCGACGCAGAACCCGCGCTCAAGCAGCTCGCCGGTCAGTGGGTAGAACGCCTCAAGTACATACAGGACGCGAAGCCCGGTCAGGTACAAGTGCCGCCCGTCCTGATTATCGTCTGTGACAACGTTGATATCGCCGAGGTGTTCTATCGCAAGATCAGCGGAGAGGAGCCCGTCGAAGATGTGACGGCCGAGGATATCGCGGAGGCTGCCGCGGCCGACGAGGGCGAGGATGAGGCCGAGGAAGCCGCCCCACGGTCCCGGGGCAAGACCAAACAGCGAATCTCATACGGCCACGGTGTGATC
>JAIEQQ010000033.1 GCA_019747615.1 Phycisphaerales bacterium | reverse complement strand
CGCCAGCCCGAAGGGCTGCACGCCAGTAGCCGGGGCGTGGAGCGAGTCTTCGAGCGACACCCCCGGAAGCGTGCCTCGAGTGCATCGCACTCTGAAGGAGTGCTCGTTGACTCACCATCTCTAATTGAGCAGTCTCACAGCGGTTGAAGTCGCTTGAGGACGAGCACCCCGCCGGGGTGCGAAACACTTGGAACGCACTTCCGGGGGTGTCGCTCGAAGACTCGCTCCACGCCCCGGCTACTGGCTTTCAGCCCTTCGGGCTGAAGACAACGCACAATTCAAACAAGGCCGCCTCGTTTCGGACGTCCCACGTCTCAAGCCCCAAGCCTCACGCCTCGCCCTCACCATCACCCTTCCCGCAAACTCTCACTGATACTCACCTCATGCAGCCCAACGCTCGCGCGATCGAGCCGCTCCTTGGCCTGCTGAAACGCATCGGGCTCCACGCCATCGCTCCGCGCCGGATCGCTGGCCCGCTCCACCAGCTCGCGCAGCTCACCGATCGCAACCTCGATCGCGCCGCGTGACTCAGCGCTGAGCTTGGCCCCGTGGCGCGTCATCTGCTGGCCGATCCAGTGCAAATCCAGCTTGCTGTTGGCGACTAGATCCGCCAGCCGGTGCCTTCGCATGTCCTCTCGCGCGTGCGTGAAGCTCTCGCGCTCCAATCGATCAACCTCCTCGCGCGTCAGCCCGTGCGTCGGCACGATTTGCACATCCAATCGCTTCCCACTCCGCCGCTCCATCGCGCTGACGCTCAGCACACCGTTCGAGTCCACGCGAAACTCCACGCGCAACTGCGGGATTCCCGCAGGCATCGGCGGGATGCCGCGCAGGTGATACGTGCCCAGCGAGCGACAATCCGCGGCCATCTCTCGCTCGCCCTGCAACACCTGCAGCTTGATCGCGGTCTGCCCGTCCACCTGCGTGCTGAACATCTCGCCAGCCATCGCCGGGATCGTCGCCCCGCGCATCACGATCTTCGCAAACGCCCCGCCCGCGGTCTCAATCCCAAGACTCAGCGGCACCACATCCAGCAGCAACGCATCCCGCCTCGCTCCGCTGAGCACCGAGCCCTGAACCGCCGCGCCTAGCGCCACGACGACGTCAGGATCCAACGCCACATACGGCTCCACCCCAAACACCTCTTTCACCCGCGCCCTGACCCGCGGCACCCTCGTGCTCCCGCCCACCATCACCACCGCCGCGAGCACCTCGCCCTCCATCATCCGCTTCGCATCCCGCATCGCCCGCTTGCACGCCCCGATCGTCCGCTCCACCAGCGGCTCAATCATCGCCTCAAACTCGGCCCGCGTGATCACGCGCGAGTACACGCGCCGGGCAGGCTTGCCCGGTGTGGGGCAGGCGTCCCGCCTGCCTCCCGCAGACTCCCTCAGCGCCGAGGCCTCCTCCGTCTCCGCTTGTCCAGGAGAGGCCGGCGGGACGCCTGCCCCATCACTCGTGTCCTCCCCCAAATCAATGTCCACCCGCGCCTCATCCGCCTCGCTCAACCGGATCTTCGTGCGCTCCGCAAAGTCTCGCAGCGCCCGGCGCACAGTCGGTGAAAGCTCCGCCCCAACATCCCGCCCGCCAAAGAACCGCTCACCAATCTCTCGCGTGAAGAGGCTCACCAGCGCGTAGTCAAAGTCATCGCCACCCAAATGCGTGTCGCCACTGGTGGAGAGCACCTGAAACGCCTCGGCCCCGCCTCCCTCCGCCCCACCCTCACCATCCATCGACGGCGTAATCCTCAGCACCGAAACATCAAACGTCCCGCCGCCAAGGTCGTAGACCGCGACGACCTTCGCATCCCGCGTTGCGCCATCACCATTGCCCCGCGCGCTCCGCATCCCCAGCCCATACGCCAGCGCCGCCGCCGTGGGCTCGGCGACCAGCCGCACCGCCTCAAGCCCCGCGAGCCGCGCCGCGTCGCGCGTTGCCTGGCGCTGCGCATCATCGAAGTACGCCGGCACCGTGATCACCGCGCGGCTCACCAGCACGCCCAGCGCCCGCGACGCGAGCTCCTTCAGCTCACGCAAGACGATCGCCGACACCTCCTGAGGCGACACCTCACGCACGCCCGCACCCCCCACGCCCGGTTCAACTCCACTCGCTCCGCTCCGCTCCGCACCAACCGCAGGAATCCGCACCCGAGCCGTCTTGTTCTCCCCCTCGACCACCTCATACGACAAGTACTTCAAGTCCGCCGTCGCGTCTTGCAGCGAGCGGCCCATCAACCGCTTGACGCTCACGATCGTGCGGAGCGGAAACTCAACCGCCCGCGCCTTGGCCTCGTGCCCCGCCACCGTCGCGCCGCTGGCCTCAAACCGCACCGCCGACGGAAACAACCCCCGCCCCGCCTCATCCACCAACACCCGCGGCCCATCCCCCGGCGCAGGCCACCCCGCCACCGCCACCAGCGAGTTCGTCGTCCCCAAATCAATGCCGACAATCGGCCCCGCCAAGTTCTGCATGTCGCCCATCATGGGCGATCGTATTGCCATTGGTGGCCCGGCCTCTCGGTTGCCCGACCGTCTCACTTCGGGTCGGCCATGCCACACATCGCGGTTCAACGACCCACACCGCTGGCCCACCGAGCATCGACTCAACTGAAGGCCGCTTGCGATTCGCGCTATCGACGGAATTGCTCGCTGTTCGGCCTACAAATCATGTTTTTACTAGAAATGCAACATTCTGATTGACAAATAATCGTAGTTCCAGTATCTTCACATTCGTCCCGGGCTCCACGTCCCGGGCTCCACGACCCGGGCTCCACGTCCCGGGCTCCACGTCCCGGGCTCCACCACTCACCGGAGCCAGTCGAAATGAACATATTCTCCAGCGTACTCGGATTGACCGTCGTATCCGCGTGCGCATCCGTTGCGTTGGCTCAACCAACCAATCATGTGGCCCCCGCGAAGATGATCGCGGGATCATGGACACTTACGCCGATCTACTCGCAGGAGGCTGACGAGCCTCCGATCGTGAACGGCTTCCTCGCCATGGCGGACCCGCAGTTTCTCGTCGGCGACAATTTACTCGCAGTCTGGTATCGTCGCGAAGAAACCGGCTGGACCACGGTGACGTGGGAGGCGTCACACGCATGGCAGGCGATCAAGTCCGTCAAGCAAGAGCTTTCGATTTCCAACGACGAAGACGCGCTGTGGGGCGTGCCGGTGCCGCCGCAGGCACTCGCGGATGTCGTTCCGACCACGTACGTCAAGGGCTTGGCGATCACCGATCCGCTCGTCTCATTTGTGTTGTCAGCGCCGAATCCGGACGAGATTGTCGCGTTCTTGGCGAGCGTCGGTTATCGTGCAGCGGATATCGATGTTGATCAAGTCAACGGCTGTACGACCGACGAGAAACTTGACGGAATGGCGACTGCGATTCGAGAGACACTCATTGGCAATCCCAATACTGCCGTGGACCGATCGATGAAAGCGTGGATTGCCGCGACGGTCGCTGGATGCTCGGTCGCGTCGAACGTTGAGTTGGTTGCTGGCATTTTTCCGATGCAACCGATTACGCCGTGGGGGGTTCCATCGTTTGACTGTTCCAATACGTATACCGACAACGGCGTGCTGATCATTACTTGGATGCAATGTTACTCATGGTATGAGGTTCGGACTGTGACAGAGAAGCGCACTCGTGCTCGAATGATCAGCGGGCCACCAATCACCTATCAATACTGTGATCAGACGCGGTCCGGCACAGAAACTCGCACAACGACCTGCTGCACGTTCGGGACAATGCCGCCAGCGGGCCCACCACCGTGCCCAACGACGCCTCCAGTCCCCGCGAAGCTCGCGGGCTGTACCACGCCCGCAGTGGTCACGGATAAAGACTATTCGATTGGCACGTTCCTTGGCTTCGGCGGTTGGGCACCCCCGTGTCCATTCTGATGACTTCACTTCGTTGGACCCAACTCGATGCAAAGGCCACGCCGGATTCGCTCAGTGCTTCGGTTGATCCTCGTGTCGACCGTCGCCGCGATGGTCATCACCATTGCCATTAGCCTTTTCCAGTTTGCACTCGCGCACCCTCTCCGGCACCGATCCGCGTTTGCGCTCGGCGGAACGATGAC
>JAIEQQ010000262.1 GCA_019747615.1 Phycisphaerales bacterium | reverse complement strand
AAGACTGCAGTTTGAGAGGCCATGGCTGTGTTCGACATCGGTCTGTTCTCCAGCGGAAGGTCCGATGGGTTCCACCCCTGTGAACTCGCGTTCGCGATCCGGCGAACAGCACCACACACCACCACAACGACGAGGCCTCTTCGATTCACGCCGCCGCGACTTCGAGGCGGGACTTCATCACACGATCAAGTTTCAACCGACACTTCCTCAGCACCTTGTCCACACGTCGCACACGCTTTTGTGTCGCCCGTGTCTCTTGAACCGCCGCGATCTACTCGCTCGTGATCTCAATCTGTCTTGCTTCCGATCGGCGTTCGTCGTCGTGATTCCTGAGTTTCTGATCCCTTGGTTTGGAAAAGGATAGCCAATCATCGACCACACGGCAACGTTTGTGAGGATAATTTTCACCGAAATCTGGTATCCGGTTGGTGACCGGCAACCGTACCGCATTCCTTTGTATGGCGGTTGCTTGGTTTGCCCAAGATCTTGTGGATGGACGACTTGGAGTTTTTTTGACATCGCTGCGGTTTCGGCGTCGCCCGTGCCGGCGTGACCAGCGGCCGGCGGACAAACCGACCCCGATCGACGCGTGTGAGCAGCCGACGCGTGAGTCGCCTGACGCGGATCTGCGGATCGGCGGTCGAACGCGGACGCACCGTGACTTCGCAGAGCACCAAGCCCGTGACTTCGCGGAGCCTCAGTCGCGGCGTCTGTCCCCCGGTTTGGCATCAGGGCTCGCCATGTGTCTTCGCAGTCATGTCTGCCCTGCGTCGCGCTGCGATCCTGCGATCACGGGCGGGCGGCGGTTGCCACGAACTTTGAGCCGACGCGCTTCACGACGCGCCGGATCTCAAGCATCGTCAGTTGCGATCGCAGGGACCCGACATCGATCGAGGCCCGCTGCGACAGTTCTTCGAGCGAGATCGGTGCGCCGAGGTGCTCGATCAGGCTCTGCTCGGTTGGTGAGAGTGTCGCGATGGCGAGCGTGGGCTGCTGGCGGGGTTTCGTCTCGGCAGTCTGCGAGTTGAACAGATCGTCCGTGGCGGCGGGGCCGTCTGATTGGGCGTTCAGGGGCGTGTAACGGGCGGTGTGGGTGCCGTGATGCAGGTGGCGGGCGGGCGCGTGGAGAGTCTCAAGAATGTCCGCGGGTGAGGTGGTGAGTGTTGCGCCGCCGGCGCGGAGCAGGTCGTGCGTGCCTTCGCTTGCGGGGGAGTCGAGGCGACCGGGGATGGCGAAGACCTCGCGGCCGTGGTCTTCGGCGGCGAGTCGGGCGGTGATGAGCGAGCCGCTCTTGCGGCCGGCTTCGATGACCAGGACGCCGAGCGACAGGCCTGAGATGAGGCGGGTGCGCGCGGGGAAGTTCTCGGCGGTGGGGGCGGTGTCGAGGGGGAGTTCGCTGATGACGGCGCCGCGGCCGGCGGCGATCTGTTCAAAGAGCGGCGCGTTGTCCTGTGGATAGGCGTGTTTGAGGCCGCAGCCGAGGACGGCGATGGTGCGACCGTTGAGGCGGAGGGCGGCTTTGTGCGCGGCGGTATCGATGCCGCGGGCTCCGCCAGAGACGATGGTGATGCCGGCGCTGGCGAGGGAGCCTGCGAAGCGGTCGGTTTGTTCGAGGCCGTAGTGGGTGCAATCGCGCGAGCCGACGATGCCCAGCGGGTAGCGATCTGCGTGCGTCGCGTCGATCTGGCCGCGGATGTAGAGGATGGGCGGCGGGTCGGGGATCTGGGCGAGCAGGGCGGGGTATTCGGCGGTGCCGCGGGAGATGACGCGGATGCCGAGGTCGGTGGCGGCGGCGAGTTCGGCATCGGCGCGAGCGTGGGCGGTGGTAGCGGAGTCGATGATGACGCGGGCTAGGCGGGTGCTGACGCGCTGGACGGTGGCGAGGCGTTCGGGTGGCGAGCGGAACACCGATTCGGCGGTGCCGAAGGTCTGGAGGAGGCGTGCGATGAGGATTGGGCCAAGGCCGGGCACGAGCGTGAGCGCCAGGAGTGAGCGAGGGTGTTCGGGCGCCGAGTTGATGGGCGACGAGGGGGGCATGCGAGGCAGGATACTGGCCGGGAGCGGGCGGGGGCAATGGGGGCGCAAAAAACGACGCGGAATTGGCCCACTGGCCGATATCTCCCGTGTATGAACACGCAGCAATTGGGGACGATGTTTACGCGCGGCAGCGATGCCCGCCGGTTCGGTGGCCATGGTCGGTCGCGTCCGGTTGCGGCGTGGGCTGGCGCGGTGGCGATTACCTTGATGGCGGGTTGCTCGGGTTCGGGCATCTCGAACCCGTTTGAGTCTGGCAGTTCGTCAACGGCCAAGGCGCCGGCGCGGACGACGCCGGTGGCGACGCCGCCTCGGGCGTCCACGAGCGAGACGCCGATTCCGCGCGCGATTGTGCCGGGGGTGGCGGGGGAGCCGGAGATCCGCGTGCGATTGAGCGCGGGGGTCGGGTCGCTGAAGGTTGGTTCGACGGGTGGGCTGGTGTGGGTGACGGCGCTGGGCAGTGAGCGGCCGCCGGCGCGGATGGTTGCGCCGGTGAGCGTGAAGGTGACGTCGCTGGGGTGGGAGGTTTCGGACGCCGCGGGGCTGACCGGGCGGTTTGATCGCCAGGCGGAACTGCGGTTGCTGGCGCAGGCCAACGGGGTGGTGGAGGTGGCGAGCGCGCGTGGCAAGGTGCTGGCGTCTGGCGCGGGCAGTGCGCCGGGTGTGAGCACGAAGGCGGGCGCGACGCTGACGGTGGAGGGCCGGCGGTACCCGGGCGCACTGGCGATGTCGGCGCGCAGCGATATCGGCATGTGGGCGTTTGACGTGATCTCGCAGGTGGGCGTTGAGGAGTACATCAAGGGCGTGGTCGCGGCGGAGATGTTCGCAAGCTGGCCCCTTGACGCGTATTCGGCCCAAGCGGTGGCGGCGCGCAGCTATGCGCTGCACGAGCGGCAGCGGGCGCGATTGAGCGGGGCGCGATTTGATGTCGAGAGCACGGTGTCGGATCAGGCGTACAAGGGCGTGGAGCTTGCACCGCAGGTGGCCCAGGCGGTTGAAGAAACGCGCGGCGTGGTGCTGACCTGGAACGGGAGCGTGCTGCGGGCGTATTACCACAGCACCAGCGGCGGGCGGGCGGCCAGCGCGAAGGACACCTGGCCGACATCGCGTGGCTTTGAGTACAACCTGGGCGGGCCGCTGCAGGCGACGCCTCGCGAGGAGACGGGGCAGACATCGCCGTATTTCCGCTGGACGGTGAGCCGCACGCGAGCGGATGTGTCGGCGCGCTTGCGTCAGTGGGGCAAGGTGAATGGGCAGACGATTCGCGAGCTGGGTTCGATCACGCAGGTGCTGGTGAGCGAGCGGAACACGGTGGGGCGTCCGACGCGGTTTGCGATCAGCGATAGCTCGGGGCGCACGTTCGTGATCACCGGTGAGCAGTTGCGCCAGGCGTGCAACGCGTCGGTGACCGGTTTCTCCGGCGTGGTCAGAGAGAACCGCGTGAACAGCTCGGACATGGAGTGGCAGATCATCGGCGATGTCGTCACGATCCGCGGGCGCGGCTTCGGCCACGGCGTGGGCATGTGCCAGTATTCGGCGAAGGAGCTAGCGGCGCGGGGCGTGGATTGGCGGGCGATTCTCAATCGCTTCTATGGCGGGGCGAAGATCGAGCGGGCGTACTAGGCGGGAGCCTTCAGCCTTCAGCCGTCAGCCGTCAGCCGTCAGCCAACAGCCAACAGCCAACAGCCAACGGCCAAGAGCCAAGAGCCAAAAGCCAAGAAGCGATGGCGGTTCGTTGGCGCTTGGCCGTGGGATGGGGGCGGTGGATCTGGCGTTCTCGGACGCTTTGGGCGTGGGCTTGGGCTCTGCGGGGGTGCGTCGCGAGCGGGTTTCATTGACAGCAACCGACAGTTCGCGTGAGTTCGAAGCGTGTTCGAGCCCGAATGGTTGCCCCTGCGCGGAGCGGTGCTATGTTCATTCTCGGACGGGGCGCGCAGATCGTGTGAGCCGCGGGGCGCGGCGTTGAGAGGTTGGGCGGTTGCGGAGGTTTGGGCCAAGGGGCAGCGGGGATTCGGGGCG
>JAIEQQ010000483.1 GCA_019747615.1 Phycisphaerales bacterium | reverse complement strand
GCACCCTAAGTAGTGATTTTGGAATATCTTAAGCTGCGGTAGAGACTTAGAGGTGCGTAATGCGCATGGAAAGTAACTATAAGAGCGGTGGCGCATTGGATGCGGCAAGTTCGGCTGGCGGCACCGCGACGACAACCGGGGCCGGTGGCGTGCCAGCAGTGATGCCGGGGGATGCGGCCGCGCCGTCTGCCGATGAGCCGGACCTGATCGTCGGGCCGCCGGCGACACCATCGACACCCGGCGGGGCTGCGGTGCCCGCGGGGCTGAATCTTCCCGCCAACGTCCAGTTGCCCGAGGCGGTGATGGCGCGCCTGCGTGCGCTCACCGGCGGCGGCGAGCCGGCGATGGGCGATGAGGGCGCCGGCGGCGACGAGGGCGGCGATGAGATGGGCGATGGCGGGCCGATGCCACCGGGGATGAGTGGGCCGGGCGGGCGGGCGATGACGCCGGAGCAGAAGCAGGCCAAAGCCGCGGCGGCCAAGAAGCTTGCTAAGAAGGCCGAGCAGTTCCGGCTGGCGGTGGTGGCGGGTGATTGGGCGGGTGTGCGCGAGTTCATCGCGACCGAGGGTGGCGAGGACAAGGAAGCAATCTACGCGCACGTGCTGAACTCGCTGGTGACGATGGATCAGGCGATCACGCCCGACGAGATTCTGGAGGTCTCGACGCTCGGACCCGGTGAGTTGAATGAGAAGCTGATCACCAAGCTTGGCCTGCTGCTGAAGGCGACGGCCCAGCGCGGGTCGCAGGCGTCGGCGGTGGCGGCGGAGATCAAACGCGGTACGGCGCACTTCGGCGGCGTTGATCCGGCGAAGCGGAAGAACGCCGCGACGCTGCTGGTCGCTGCGGGATTGCCGATCCAGGCGCAGGAGTATCTGCCGGCGCTGGAGGTGGCGCGTGAGAGCAAGGACCCGGAGTTGCTGAATCTGTACGCGGTGTACTTCGACGCACTGAGCAAGACCAAGCAGGGCAAGGAGCGCGAGGATGCGGTCGAGCAGGGGTGGAAGGCGACGATGGAGGTCATGCGGCTGGAGAAGGCCACGACCGACCAGCGCGGGGCGGCGCTCACTCGGGCCATGGGTTTCATCGCCGACGTCCCAGGGCCTGATGGCGAGGTGTTCCTGAAGCAGATCTTCGAGCAGGAGCCGGATCTGGGGTGGAAGGCGGTGGATGAGGTGAGCAAGCAGTCGCGGATGCTGCGTCAGCGGAACGCGAAGTCTGATGAGCGTTTGCGGGCGCTGCTTGCAGCGCGCCGGCTTGGCGAAGCGGTGCTGGCGCTGGGGCCGGAGAAGGCGGCGTCGTGGCGCACGGGCATGAACCTGCTCACGATGCTGATCCTTGAAGAGGCCGAGGCGACCAAACGCGGCGCGATGATGGCGGCGCGAGGCGGCGGTGAGGGCGAGGACCAGGGCTACGGCGGTTACAACCCCTATCAGCCCGGCGGCGGGCAGCAGAACCGGCCGCAGTTCATCGCGGCGGATCAACTGAACGCGGCGCTTCCGCCAGCGGCGTGGCTTCGTGTGATTGATCCGGGGCTCGCGGCGAAGCTGGAACTGATGGTCGCCGGCACGAGCGCCGCCAGTGGCGAGAGCGAGGGCGTGATCGCGATGATCCGGCCGATCGTCGCGGTGGATCGCGAACGCGCGCAGAAGCTCGGAGATTCGATCATCGCTTCGTGGCCGCAGTACGCACGCAAGGGCACGACGCCGTTCGGCGGCGGCGGGCGGATGATGTACCGTGGGTACGGCGGCTACGGCTACAACCCTTATGGCTACGGTGGGTACGACGGCGCTGTGCCGCTGACGCGAGCGCGACAGGAACGCACGCTGGGACAGTTGAAGGACACGCTCAGCGAGCTGGCGTCGGTGGGGCTCACGAAGTTCAGCGCGCCGCAACTGGTCGACGCGTTCGCTTCGAGCCATTCGGACGCCGAGGCGTACGCGAGATCGGACATCGAGGCGGTGTTCGGCAAGCTCGACGCGATGAACGCCGATGTGCGATCAACGCTGGCGACGAACATGCGCCAGCGTCTGGCCGGCGCGTGGAGACAGCCGCAGGTGCAGCAGCAGGCGGGCACGAAGCGCACCGACAAGCAACTCAGCGAGATGGTGCGAAGCGGCTACGCGACAGCGATCTCACTGGCACAGGCCTGGGGAACCGCTGACGCCAAGTCGTGGGAGGCCAAGCAAACGCTCGGCGATCTGCACTACGACCTGAGCGAGTTCCTCTACGGCCAGAAGGCCGAGACGCCGGTGTATTCCGCCGAGCGGGCCAGAGCGTTTGAGGCGTACCGCGAGGCGGCGGAGCTGTACGGCGTCGCCCTCGCTGCGGGGACGGCCAAGCCGTCGGCTCGCGTGTTTTCGCAGTGGTTCAGCAGCGCGCTGGGCGCCAGCGATCTGGCACAGCTCACGCGGCAGGACGATGAGGACACGGCGCAGATTCAGTCCGTCGTCGGCGCGATTCAGTCGCTCGGCGGTGACGCCGCGAAGAAGCACCTTGGGCTGTTTGCGCAGGAGATCACACGCGCGATGGCGACGATGAACCCCGAGTTGAAGGCTCGCTACGTGCGAGCCGCGGCGAAGGTGTTCGGCGACAGCCCCGAGGGTAAGGACGCGCGGGCGCTGCTTGCGTACTACGACGACCTGACCAAGGAGATCCAGCTCTCGCTCACGCTCGACGGCGGGACAAACGTGGCCCCCGGGCAGCCGTTCGGTGCGCAGCTGGCGGTGTGGTGCACGCGGGCGGTGTCGCGCGAGAGCGGGACGTTCGCCAAATACTTGACCAACGAGTACTACCACCCGATGACCGGCCAGCAGGTGTCGTACAAAGACGAGCTTGAGAAGAAGCTCCGCGCCAAGCTCAGCGAGAAGTTCGAGATCCAGTCGATCACGTTCCACAAGCCGACGGTTCAGCCGATGGGGATCGAGCGACAGGGCTGGGAGCAGTACCCGCTTGCGTATCTGGTGCTGAAGGTTCGCGACGCGAGCGTCGATCGCATCCCGCGGTTACAGATGGATATGGACTTCGCCGATGGTCAGGGGCAGGTCATCCTGCCGATCGTCAGCGAGGAGGTGCTCATCGACGCGCGCGGGCAGAAGTCGGCCCCCGCCGCTCTGGCCGATGTTGCGGTGGAGCAGGTGCTCGACGATCGGGGCGTGGTGCTGACCTCGGCGTCGCCATCGGGCGGCGCGCCAGGCGCAGGGCCGGGCGACGCGCAGTCGGCGGTGCGGCTGGAAGTACGGGCCAAGGCCAAGGGGCTCGTGCCAGCGCTCGATCAGGTCATCGACATGAAGTCGCTCGGCAGCGCGACGGTCGATCGCGTGGATGATCAGGGTCTGAACATCGCGGATCTGGACACGGCCGGCGAGTCGGTGGTGCCGGTGAGCGAGCGTGTGTGGATCGTGCATCTGACGCCAAAGCCCGGCGAGTCGGAGTTCCGGTTCCCCAGTGTGCTGGACACCAAGGCCAAGGTCGCGCTGAAGCGCTACGCCGACGCGGACATCGTCGAGGCCAAGCCGACGGTCGCGATGGCCGGAACAAGCTCCGGCGGCGGTGCGTGGCTGATGTCCGGCGCGTTCGTTGTTCTGGTCCTAGGCGGTGGAGCCGCGTGGTTATTCGCCCGCTCGCGCCGAAGCGTGAGCGACGGGCCGATCCTGGCACGGTTCAAGGTGCCCGAGAGCCTCACGCCGTTCTCCGCCGTCGCGACGCTTCGCAAGATCGAGACCACCAGCGACGCGGCGCTCAGCGGCGAACAGCGGCGTGAGCTGACCAACGTCATCGGTGAACTGGAGGCCAAGTACTTCGGCCCCGGCTCGGTCGAACGCGATGTCCGCACCGCGGAGCTTCGCACGATCGTGCAAGGCTGGGTCGATCGCGCGGGGAACGGCCGGTGATGATGCGAATCTGCCCGGCACGATCGACACCGGCGACGCAGCGCGTCGCGGCTTTCAGCGGTCTCGCCCGCATCGCGGGCCTCGCGATGATCATCGCGCCGGCCGCGGCGTTTGCACGCGAGCCGTCCTCCGTCTCTGCCCAGGTCGTTGACGCGGGCA
>JAIEQQ010000458.1 GCA_019747615.1 Phycisphaerales bacterium | reverse complement strand
GCCGACGTGCGGCGCGGCCCGGGCGACTCCGGGAGCCGCGTCTCGCTCTCGCTTATCTGGCCCGCAGGAACAGCGCCCGCAGCGTGTACCACTCATCCACCCGCGTCACCGGCGTCGAGTACAACTGCGAGCCGCTGTCTGACGACTTTGGGTACCGATCCCAAATGTGCGGCCCCGACCGGCCGTAGCCGCCGACGCTCGTCTCGAACTCGGTGCTCGTGGTGCGATGGCTGAACCCCGAACCCCAGAGCACACGCGTAGCGCCGATGCCGCGCGCGAACTCGATCAGCCGCGCCTCATCCTCCAGCCCGCCGGGCCGGGTGCGCTGATACTCACTGAACCCGATCGCAACACAATCCTCCGGCACGCTCCCAATCGAGATCTGCTCCAGCGGCACCCGCTTGAGCTCAACCGCCGCGGCGGGCGCGATCGCCGTCCGCAGCGCAGATCCACCACCCGCCGGCGCAGCCAAAGCACGATCAGCGGTCAGCGGGCGATAGCCGGACTGCCAGGAGGGCGAGGCGCAGGCGGGGAGGAGGAGGGCGATCGCGCCGAGTAGAACCAGCGTTCGTGATGTGCCTTTGTGAACGCTCATGGACACAGTGTATCGCGAACGCCAAGCCACCCTCTACGGCGATGGGTGGTTCGGATCGATCGCCTGCCGCGTCAACACCGCACCGCACTCCGGACATCTCGTTGTTCCGAGGTTGCGGAGGTCGTATCCGCACTGCGGGCACGGGACGTGCCGGTCTCTGAAGTGATTGATAAGCCACGCGTCGTCGCCACGCAAAGCGTGAGGGAACCCGACCGCGTGCCGATCAAGGAACGCTTGCACGTCGGCGTTCGGCACCGCGCGGCTCGGCAGGACGAGCAAGAGTTGATCGCTCGCATCGAAGAACACCGTGCCGCTCGGCAGGCTCTGCGTGCGTCTGATCGCTTCGCCAGGGATGTGTTTCGCGGCTGCATCGCTAAGCTGAATAGTCACGCCGCGGGCATCAAACGAACACCGGAGAGACCCCTGACGCAGCTTGTCTTGAATCGCGAGCACGCGTTCGCGATCGCTGGCCGCAAGAGCAGCGGGCGACACCGCCTTGACACGACGCCAGCAATGGAAGGCGATCAAGACGCCGCTGAGCGGCCCCACTGCCAAGAAGTACCATCCAACCGCCGAAGGCACAACGCGGACACTCAGGAACACAGACGCGACCAGACCGCTACCAATCACTACGAACACAACGAGGCAACCGCCAAGCGCCGCGTCCGAGCGCGCCTTGCCGCGCCGATACAAAAACGCGTGATCCGTCTGGCGAAGATCTTGGAGGGCCTCGAGAATGTCGCGCTCGCTCAGCGCGAACTCCGCGTCCAGGCGGTCACTCACCTGCTCGTCAGTACGCGGCACCACCGGGCCGCGAAACTCTCCGACGTGTTCGGGCGGCGTGGTCATGCGCTGGTTGCTGAAGATCAGAGGCAAGCGCTGGCACGAAGTGCCCACCTACCCCGCTCACTCCTCCAAATACGTATACCCCTCCAGCCCATCGTCATAATACTTCAGCAGGCTCTTGCCCTCGCCCACGGTCAACCGGCCCTGCCTGCACGCCGCCTCGATATCCAGCCGCATCGCGCGCTTGATGTCGTCCACGTCGTACTGCACGTAGCTCAGCACTTCCTCAACGGTGTCGCCCTCGATCACTTCCTCGATCGACCACTGGCCCGCATCGTTGATGCTGATGTGGACCGCGTGCGTATCGCCCAGCAGGTTGTGCAGGTCGCCCAGGATTTCCTGATACGCGCCCAGCAGGAACACGCCGAGGTAGTACGGCTCGATGCCGACCTCGCCCTCGGGCCGATCCGAGAGCTCGTGCAGCTCCAGCGTCTTCTTGTCGATGCGCTTGTCCACGAAGTGATCGATCTTGCCGTCCGAATCGCAGGTGATATCCGCGAGGATGCCCTTGCGCGTCGGCTCCTCCGTCAGGCGGTGGATCGGCGCGATGGGGAAGAGCTGATCGATCGCCCACGAGTCGGGCATCGATTGGAACAGCGAGAAGTTACAGAAGTAGATATCGCTCAGCAGTTCCGGCAGAGATTCAAACTCGTCGGGCAGCTCGCCGCGCTTGGTGGCCTTCTCCAGCAGCTTGTGCCCGATGGCCCAGAAGAGCTGCTCGGCGATGGCCCGCATGGGCAGCGACATGTACCCGAGGCTGAAGAGGCTCATCGCCTCGTCGCGCGCCTGCGTCGCGTCGTGATACGACTCCAGCAGGTTGCGATCGGTCATGTTCTGGTACGCGTCCAGCAGATCCAGCACGGGCTGGGGCACTTCGCCGCCGCGGGCCCTTTCTTCGGTCATCGCGCGATCGATCGCGGGCATGTCCGGGTTCTGCTCAAACTTGCTCGCACCCACGACATCAACCACCAGCACGCTGCCATACGCCACCATCGCGCGCCCAGACTCGGAAATGATCAGCGGGTGCGGCACTTTCGCGTCATCGCACACGCTCTTAATCCGGTACACCACGTCCGCGGCGTATTCCTGCACGCTGTAGTTAATGCTGCTCGACCACGCCGACTGGCTGCCGTCGTAATCCACACCCATGCCGCCGCCGATGTCCAGCATCGTCACGCCCGCGCCGAGCCGGTGCAGCTCGCAATAGATGTGCGTCAGCTCGTTGATCGCGTTCTTCAGCACGCGGATGTCATAGAGCTGGCTGCCCACGTGGCAGTGCACCAGATTCAGACAATCCAGCATGTCGTGCTTCTTGAGATAATCAACAGCGCGCAGCACCTCGCTCACAAACAGCCCGAACTTGCTCCGCACGCCCGCCGACGACTCCCACCGCCCCGCCCCGCGGCTGCTCAGCTTGATCCGCACGCCGATCTTCGGACGCACGTTGTACGTCTTGGCGTGCTTGACGATCAGTTCCAGCTCATCAAACTTCTCGACCACCGGGATGATGTTCCGCCCCAGCTTCGTCGCCAGGATCACCGTCTCGATGAACTCCGAATCCTTGAAGCCGTTGCAGATAATCGGCATCCCGTTCACGCCCGGGCCGCCCGCGGTCGCCGACAGGCCCAAGACCGCGAGCAACTCCGGCTTGCTGCCGGCCTCAAGGCCGAATCGCAGATCCACCGCCAGCGACGCGATCTGCTCGCAGACGTGGCGCTGCTGGTTGACCTTGATCGGATACACGCACGAATAGCCGCCGGTGTACGCGTGCTCAGTCATCGAGCTGTCAAACGCGTTGCGGATCTCGCGCAGGCGATGCTCCAGCAGGTCGTTGAATCGCAGGAGCACCGGCGTGTGGATGCCGCGCTGCTTCAGCCCCTCAACGACCTCGAAGATATCGATCTGCTTGGCGGGGTCCTTCGTCGGCAGCACGGTGATGTGCCCGTCGTTGTTGACGCCGACGTAGCCCTTGCCCCAGTCGGGGATGCCGTAGAGACGGGAAGAATCCTCGCTCGTCCAGCGGCCTTGAGTAAACGCGTTCTTCGACGTGGAGATGGTGGCCATGGTGCTGTTGCTTGGGCAATGCGGGCGGCGAGTGTGATGCGGCGACAAATCGAATGTGGCACAAAGAACACGATGAACCGGACCGGGCAAACCGACGAGCCGACGACCGACAGCCGGTCATGCGTCCGCGTGCGACTCGTGTGATGGGTTGAGTAGGCGGCAGAGACAAGACCAACAGAAAGCCAGAGCACGGATCCGCGGATCAACCATCAACACGCTACGAGCGCACACGCGTCAGCACAGAACAGAGCGGGACCAAGACCGAAGGTGACACGTCGTCGCGATGGCTGAGGGGTCAGTGTGCCGAGCCCGAATCTTCGCTGGGGCGTGGCCGCGCGCCGAAGACGCCGATGCGTCCGGCAAAAGTGTAGAGGCTGCGCGCCGCGGTGCAAGAAAAACCTTCAGGAATCTCAGATCGGTTGCGCCGCGTTGCGGGCGCCGGCGTGTCACCGCCTAGCCGATCGCCGGGAGACCTCACCCTCCCCCGGTCCTACCGGGGGAGGTGGCGAGT
>JAIEQQ010000704.1 GCA_019747615.1 Phycisphaerales bacterium | reverse complement strand
CCACTTGTCAAACTTCGCGAAGGCGTACTTGCCCTCGGTCGGCTCCAGATCGATCCACCGCATCGGCACCGAGACAAAGTCGAACGACTGCGCGATCACATCGCAGATCGCGGGGCCGAAGGCGTTGGGATTCACTCGCACGCCGAGCTTCGGCATCTCCGGCAGCACAACGCCCGGGCTGCCGACGATCGCCCCTCGCGCATCGCGCGCCTCATCATCGGTCAGCGCGTTATCCGGCACGCTGATCTTGGCCAGCAACGCCAGCTCACCGGTGCAGCGACGATCATGCTGCACCCGGGCCTGCAGCATCGCCAGCGCCTCGCCCGCCGCCACTGCGTGCGCGAGCGCCGCGCGGGCCGCCTGTTCCGCCGCCACTGAATACGGCGGAATCCCGCCACGCCCCGCCGCGGAGCCGGACCGGCGGGCCGCGAGGAGCGCGACGGTGAACATGTCTCGCGCCCGCTCGACCATCTGGATCGCCGGCTCGTCCGCTGAGCGATCAAACAGCGCCCACTCCTCGAGCTTGTTCAGCAGCGTCATGATCTTCTGGCGCGCCAGCTCCAGCGAGAGCAGATACGGCTCGCCCCGCTGCGGCAGCAAGCACGTGCGAAGCACGAACGTGCCGCCGTCGACACCGCCCACGCCATCGACCGGGTACAGAAGCCCCAGCCCCGCCGAGCCGGCCCCGCCGTCGGTCTTCTTCTCGACCACGATGTAGCCGTTGTCGAACGTGATCTCGCCGGGCAGCACGAGCTGCTCCTGCCCCACGACGTGCGCGTGCGCGAGCGACCATGCCTTGGCGAGCCCCGCGTTGTCGAAGACAGCAAACTTCAGCATGTGTGTCCGGGCCCACTCAAAGACGTGCGGCAGAGCGTAGGGAGACCGACGAAGCCTACCCGCGGCCGGGCTCGCCCGAATCCGACGGCGAACAAGAGTACACGACTCTCGCCTGTCAGGTGCCGCGAACATCCGGTGCTTGCTCCCTACCGTCGGATCATGGACCCCACGCGGACGCCCGAGTCATCCACGCGACCCCCTTCAGCCGCCCAGCCGGACGCTCTCACGCCGCCACTGCCCCTCGAACGGCGCGGCAAAGTCCGCGATGTCTACGCGCTGCCCGCAGGCTGGCGCGCTGGCGGCACCGGCGAGGACGCCCTGCTCCTGGTCGCGTCCGACCGCATCAGCGCCTTTGACGTGATCATGCCCACGCCGATCGACGGCAAGGGCCGGCTGCTCACCGCGATGTCGGCGTTCTGGTTCGAGTTCATCCGCTCGCGCCGAATCGTTGAGACGCACGTGATCAGCACGAACATCGACGACATCTCCGATCGCGTGATCCCCCGGGACCATCCGAGCCGGGAGTTCCTGCGGGGGCGGGCAACGATCGGCCGGCGCTGCCGCGTGGTGCCGATCGAGTGCGTCGTGCGCGGCTATCTGGAGGGATCGGGCTGGAAGGAATATCAGGCTAGCGGCTCGGTCTGCGGCGTGGCGCTGCCGCCGGGCCTCAAGCAGTGCGACAAGCTGCCGATACCAATCTTCACGCCCGCGACCAAAGCGGCGACCGGGCACGATGAGAACATCACCTACGAGCAAGCCTGCGACGAGGTGGGCATCGAGACCATGAGCGTGATGCGCGATGTCTCACTGAAGATCTACGAGGCCGCGAGTGCCCACGCTCTGGCTCAGGGCATCATCATCGCCGACACGAAGTTTGAGTTCGGCCTGCCCGCCGAAAGCGAGCAGAAGATGGGGCGTGTATGGACGCCGCCGATCCTGATCGACGAGGCGCTGACACCTGATAGTTCTCGATTCTGGCCCGCCGCCGATTACGCCCCCGGCCGCGCGCAGCGCAGCTTCGACAAGCAGTTCCTCCGCGAGTATTTGGAGACTCTCGTCGCGTCCGGCGCGTGGGACAAGACGCCGCCGGGGCCCATGCTTCCGGCCGAGGTCGTTCGCGGCACGCACGCCCGCTACCTCGAAGCGGTCCAGAAGCTCTGCGGCGATCGCGTCGCCGCCGACAGCCGGTGAACGAGCCAACGGCGAAAGGGACCGAGCCATGGCCACGACGATGACGATCACGCCGCCGAAGGACTATTTGCTGCACCGCGATGTGTGCAGCTACGGCTACTTCGTGCTGGAGCCGAACTGGTGGGATCCGGTCTCCCGCGTGCTTCGGCGCGTGCTGACGCTGAGCAACGGCCCGGCGAACTGCATCGTCTGGCAGGGCGATCGCGATCCGAGTGAGCCCGCCACCGGGCGAGGCCCAGCCCGCGGGCACCCGCTGAACGTCCGCTTCACCACGACGATCAACGCCGGCGCGAGGGCTGAGGCGCTCGTGCAACTCGAACGCATGCTGAACTTCGCCGATGGCTCCGCCGCGCTGAGGGCGTTTCACACGCTCGACCCGCGATGGAAGAAGAGCGGGCGTGGCCGGCTCTTTCGCTCGCCAACGCTGTTCGAAGACGTCATCAAGACTGTGACGAGCTGCAACGTCGCATGGCCGAGCACGGTGCGAATGAACCAGCGGCTGTGCGAAGTCGTTGGATCCGGTGGCGCGTTCCCCTTCGCCGCGCAGGTCGCGACGACATCGCCCGCGCTGCTCCGGGCACGATGCTCGGTCGGCTACCGCGATGCGCGGATCGTCGAGCTGGCGAAGCTCTTTGTCAGCGGTCACGTCAACCAACCCTGGCTCGAAGACCCGAGTACGCCGGACGACGACGTTCGCGAGTTCCTGATCGAGCTGCCGGGCATCGGCCCCTATGCCGCGGCGAACATCATGCAGCTTCTTGGCCGCTACGGGCACCTGCCGCTGGACACCGAGAGCGTGCGCCATGGCCGCACCTTGCTCGGGTTCAAGGGCACTGATCGCGCGGTCATGCGCCGCGTTCAGAAGCACTTTGCGCCGTTCAAACAACACGCCTTCCGCAGCTACTGGTTCGAGATCTGGGATTTCTACGAGAAGAAGAAGGGCCCGTCGTGGACATGGGATCGCGAGGCGACCGCCAGCGCGTTCACCGCGGCGCAGTTTAAGAAGGACGAGCAGTCTGACCTGCCGCCAGCGGCTCTCGCTCGTCAGAAGGCTCCGCGCCGTTCTGCCCCGTCGAAAGCGAAGGCACAACCTCGCCGGGCGTCGCCGGCGGCTCGTCGCGCCGCGACTCCAGCAGCTTCGCCAGCTCGCCCATCTGCCAGCTCGCCCACGCGAAGCCGAGGCCCGCGCAGATCAGCGGCACGGTGAACGAGCCGCTGATCGCGTAGAGCAGCACGCCCAGTGCCTGAAAGATCGCCCCGCGCACGCCGACGAGTGTCGCGTGGATCGCCACGTATTGCGGCGCTTTCTCCGGCGTCGGCGCGAGTTTGACGGGGCCGAGCAGCCAGCCCATGTTGACCGCCGCGGCGGCGACGCCGTGGATCACGCTGGCCGACGCGAGGGTGATCGGTGTGTCGGTGAAGATCAGCAGCGCGGGATACAGCGCAAAGACTGCGAAAGCCACCGCCGAGGTCCGCACCGGGCCGATGCGATCAACAAGCAGGCCAGCGGGGAGCGTCATCAGCAAGATGGCCAGTTGCAGCGGCACCGCAGTGGAGTTGCTCGCCTGGTCGTACGTCAGTAACAGCTTGTCCGTGATGATCAGCGGCACCAGCGCCCAGCAAATCATCCAGCCGACGCCGTAGGTCATGAACGCGGCTTCGTAACGAAAGAACACGCGATCCTGCTTCAGCACGCGGTTCATGTGCAGCACGGGCTCGATCATCCGAATCGGCGACCACTCGCCCGACGGCACGCTGCCGGGGCGCTCGGCGCCGGTCACCCTCGCCAGCCAGCCCACCACCAGCACGCCCGCAAGATGCACCAAACCCAGGCCCGGCAGGAACCACGTGTACGCCCCTGAATCCAGCGCGAGCACCTTGCCAAAGAGGAAGCTGAGTAGCGCGCCACCGGCGACGCTGCCCGCAGTCACAAGGCCGAACGCCAGCCCACGGCGCGTGTCGGGGTAGAGCCGCTTGAGCAG
>JAIEQQ010000111.1 GCA_019747615.1 Phycisphaerales bacterium | reverse complement strand
AGGTCTTGCCCGACCGGCAGCGGGATCGTCTGCTCGATGCGCACGAAGGTCGGCTGCGGCGCCGCGGGCTCGGCGGTTGTCGCGGTCGAAGGGACCTCGACCGGCGCGGCTGGTGCCTCGTTGCTCGCCCGGGCGGGTGGTCGCGATGGCGCGGGCGCCGGCTTCGGCGGAACGAGTCGCCACGATCGAGCGTCGGCCTCGCCCGGGAGCTGCGCCAGCAGCATGTCATCAACAAGTCGGACCCATGTCGCGCCAGCGAGCTCGGGCGGAAGCGCGACGTCGGTCCATCCGCTGCGATCAAGCACCACCAGGCGCCACGCGACCGCGGATGCCGGCAACCCCGGCGTGGTGGGTTGTTCACCGGCGACAGGTGCTAGCAGCACGCTTGGGCCCAGCGGCGTCACGCACGCGTCAACGAGTTCGCCATCGCCGGTGAGCGCCGGCTCGCTGCGCCCGCCGGGCATCGGCGCGTAATCCCAATACCCGCCTGCGATCGGCGATGTGTCAACGCTCACGACGCGTCGCAGCGAGCGACGCCCCTGAGCGCGGCTGCCGACCGTCTCGCGCCAGAAGATGATGTAGACACGCTCGCCCTGGGCGATCAGCGCCTGCGGCGCTGGCGAAAGCTCTGTGACGCGCCGGAGCGTGCCGGCTGCGGAGCGGGCGTCGCCGTCGCGCGCGGGCATGTGCATGAGCGTGGCGATCTTGCCTCGCGCGTTCAGCGCCGGGATCGCAACCCACGCATGCGCCGAGCGGAAGCCCTGGCTGGCGCGCGTGACGCGATCGGCACCGGCGCTGGGGATCATCGGATCAGGCAGGACACCGGGCGCCGCGGCGGGCGCCAGCGCTGTCCCCGGGCTGACCGGGGCGGCTGCTGGAGTTGCCGGGGTTGCTGGAGTTGCCGCCGGCTCAGCGCGGGTCGCAGCGGGCGAGATCAGCGTGAGCAAGAGCGAGAGCGCCAGGAGCGCTCGCGAGATCACACTCGCAGGGCAGCGCGGGCGAGTGAGCATGAGATTGAAGCCACCGATCATCATCAGCTCAGCCCCCGTTGCGAGCGACGAACCGCGCTCAGTCGTGAACTACTTGGACGGCGCACCGGTCGCGGCATCCTTCGGCGAGTCCTTCGGCACCGTATTCGGCGAGACGGGCGAGCGATCAAGGTCAAAGGACTTGTCGGGCTTCAGAGACGCCGCGATCTCTTCGAAGACGAAGGCCTTGTCGCTGATGCGCTTTCTTCCGTCGCTGGCGTCGGGCATCGACAGATCGAGCACCGATTTGCTGGGCAAGTGCTGCACGATGATGCGCGTGGCCAGTTGCGGGCCCACGGGCCGATCGGTCAGCGAGACCGACGCGGGGGCTTCGTGAGAAGCCGTCAGCAGGAGGTTCTGCTGCGCGTCGAGCAGATCGATCCGACTTGGGAGATACGTGGCCGGATCGACCCAGATGCGTTGGAAGCCGCCTGCGCCGCCTGGTGTGTCAGTCAGCGGCGTGGAGATTCCAAGCAACGAGCGATCGCTGGACCATTGCGTCGCGCCGAGCGTGCCGCGCTCGGTGGGCAGCGGCATCACGCCGAGCAGTCGAACGAGTTCGAGCGGGTGGATCGAGAGTCCAATCTTGGTGGCCTGCTCTTGGCGGAAGAGCTCGTGCCGTCCGAGCACGGCGTACTTGGTCTCGCCGGTGAGATCGAACCACCAGTAGCGTTTGTCGTCGCAACCAAGCCAGAACAGCGGTTGGCCAACCTTGCGGATGTTCAGCGCCAGTCGCGTGGGGCGGATGAGCTGGAGCGTGCCTTCGACTTGCTCGCGCTGTTGCACGCCGCGCTCGTCGGGGAAGGTGATGCGAACGACGGCGCCGCCGACGAAGAGGCGTTCGAGGCCGTCGGTATTCGCGTTGTATTTCGGCGCCGCCTCGGCGTACGACGGCAGATCAGCGGCCTTGACAGGCAACGCTGGATCGGCGTCTTCCGGCGCGTGCCCGTTGGATTGACACCCGCCGAGCAGGGCGGCCGCGGCACCGAGGAGCGAGATCGCGACGGTCGCGCGGGCGGAATGGCAAACGCCGCGAGTGCTCACGCGATGGCTCCCTGCAAGCCGGGCTGATTCGCGGGCTGTGTATCGCCCGCGGGTGTGCTGGCCGGTGCGCCCGTGTCGCCATCGCCCTCAAGCTCTGCGATGACCGAGATGATCGTGGACTCGTCAACGCCGGGGTCGATGACTTCGATGAGGGCGGGGCCTTCGGGCGGCTTGGGCACGCCGCGATGGCGGACGAGCATGAGCCCCGGGCGCGTGGATTCCAGGACGAGCAAGCGTCGGCGCATCATGAGCAGCGCAAGCACGAATCGAAGGGCGAGGTGTCGCTGCGGCGCGGGGAGGTTGGGCTCCGCGGCTGGCGCAACGCCGTCTGCTTCGGGCGTCGGAAGATCGCTCAGTGGTGAGATGCCCTGCTCGGTCTGCTCGAAGAGGTCGCTCAGCGTGGCGTCGTCGAGCGTGTGTTTGGGCGCGCCCTGGCCGGGGGCGTGAACGTGCGCCCGCCAGAACGCCAGCACGCCACGCGGCCGGTCGGCCGACGGCGCGCTCCGCCACGCGTTCTCGGAATAGTCCACCCGGCGCGGCGGGTTGGCAGGGCCGTCGTCTTGCAACGTCGCGATGTACTGCTCACCGATCGCCAAATCTCGCTGAGTGATGGCGCAGCGGCGCGTCGGGCGGCCAAGCGGATATCCAGAAGAAAACCTCGACATGCGGTCAGTGTACACCGCGGCCACGCGGGGCGCGCCAATCCACGGGTGCCCGGTTCGCCGCTTCGGTCAACGGCAACTGACGGTGAAGGACCGCTGGCTCGTGCCGCCCTCGCCGACCTGGAATCGGATGCACTTCTGGCACGTCGGGCAGCGACCGGTGTAGGCGGTGCCGTCTTCAGATTTGTACGCCCGGGCGTATTGCGATGAGCAGACAAACCAGAGACGGAGAAACGTGCGTTCTTCGCCGGCGCTCGGCGTCTTGACGTTCGCGATGTCACTGGCGTCACTTGCGCTGTTGGCGGGGGCGACTTCACGCGCCGGTGCCGGAGCGTTCAGCGCGTTCGCTTGCGCGCGGCCGGAAAGCTCGACGATGTCCTGACGATCGGGCATGTGCTGAGTATCGGCAGATGGCCTTCTTGGGCTGAATCAGCGGAGCTGCTCGAGCTTCGAGAGTTGGACCTCTTGAAACGCCATGAGGCCGGGGTAGTAGTTTTCGGCGCCGGGCAGGAGCGTGGCGATCACGGTCTTTGTGCCGCGAAGCCAGAGGTGCGTGGTCGTGGACTCGGGGTCGATCGGGGCGTCCTCGAAGAACTTCATGCCGAAGGCGACGTCTTCGATGGGGAAGGACTTTGTGCCGCCGAAGAAGCCCGTGGCGGCGACGGCGTCGGCGGTGAGCATGACGGACTTTGACCAGTGGACGTTCTGGCCAGCGGCGATGTGCCCGAGCATGCCGTCGGCGATGGCGGTGCTGGCCAGATCGCGGATTCGTTCGATCGGCGGCTGCGGTTGAGACGTTCGGTCGGCTGCGGGCCGATATGGCGTCGAGATTGAGATCCAACGGGCGGGGCTGCGGAGGGTGACGGTTGCGGACGCTCCTAGCCGCAGGCCGTGGGACCGATGGACCTGCACGACATATGAGAGGCCGATCAGATCGGTGTACGCGATGGTTCGGAGCGTACGACCGGCGCGGATGCGCACGGCGCCGCGCTCGCCGAAGATCAGGAACGTGCGTGCGGCGTTGACGATGAACCAGAGCGACAGGCCCAGCAGCGAGCCGCCGGCGAGCCCGGTGAGGACTTGGAGCCAGACCGGCGCGATGTTCGAGATGAGCGCTGCGCTGAGACTGCCGATGAGCACGATCGCCACAATGGTCGCCAGGATCGCGGCGTAAATCGGGCTCTCTCGCTTCCGCAAGATCTCTGGACCGATGAGTGCGTGGAGGTCCATATGCGGGCTCGGGCGCGAGCGTTTGTCGGGGATCGTCAG
>JAIEQQ010000013.1 GCA_019747615.1 Phycisphaerales bacterium | reverse complement strand
TCGGCAACGGCCAACGCTCGGATAGAAGAATGAGACTCCCCGCTTGACTTCCAGCAGGTCTTCATAGAAGTGGCACGGGTCAAGGATCTGCCGAAACCAATGCCACGCCCCCGGTGTTCCGAGATTCACGGTGATTGGTGCTCCGCTGTCAACCGTGAACGACTGCTGTTGGACATCGTTGAATGTCACGATCACGCGAATCTCGTTCGCGGCGTGAACGGAAAAGCCAGCCCCCGCGACCGCAGCCAAAGCCGCGGCGCGGACGCCCCGTGAAAGACCCCTGCGCATGTGTTATCTCCTGCGTCGTGTTCCAACGATCAGCAGCCCGACCACGACCACACTGGCCGAGGGACTCGGGATCGCTGAAGCGATGCGAAAGCCAAAGAACTGCCCTGAGTTGCTGGGAAAGTCGCGCCCGGACCGGTCGATACGATCGAGAGATACGCCCTGCGTCCACGCGCTGCCTTCAAACCACCGCTCGGTAGGAACGCCAAAGAAGTACGAAACTCCCTCGGTCCACTCCAACGTGCCGCCGGCGACATCTAGTAGCCCCCAGGGAGATTGCGTCTGTGGGTATGCGCCAAGCGCGATGCTGTACGGGTTGACGCCTGTTGGATTGTTGAGCGGATCTGTCTGACTGAAACCGCCATTCGCCTGCGCCAGCGGGTTGCTCGGCGGGCCGTAGATCAACTGCGTGTCGCTGGCGTTGCTGATGTTCCAGTAGCCGCCCTGGCCAGTGCCGTTTCGATTCGGGTCAAAGTGCGCCGCCTTCACCCACTCGTCCCACGTCGGGATCCAATAGCGTGCACCGGCGTTGTGCGTGATCTGATCTGTGAAGATGCTCCCTTGAACGTAGCCAAATGTGCTCACGTCGTACGCGCCGTTGAGGAACGCGGCTCGATCCGTGCTCTGGTCATTGTGCAGCCAGTTGCAGTACATCGCCGCCATGCGCCAACTGATGTTCCCGACGGGCCGGTTCTCCTGGCCCGGCGCGACCACCCAGCGCTGGCCCGGGCCGCGATAGTTCGGGTCTGGCTGAGCGCCCCAGAACCCGCCACTAGGCGGCAGCAAGTGCGGCAAGGCCTCGCTCTGCGGTCTCCCATAGGCAGCGTTGAAAAACTGCACCCACTGCGAGGTCGTGACTTCCCACCGCCCGATGCGGTAGTCGTAGCCAACGGCGCCACGCCCAGTCGCCGGACCATTGCCGACCCACGCGGCGTTGCCCGCGGCACCCACCGTCACAAACTCGATGCCGTACGACGTGGTAATCCGATTCTGCACACCGTTGGCCAGCGCTGCCGCCGTCAGCGGGATCGACGGGGCACTCGGCGTGATCGCGCCAGGCACCGGCGGGTTGCCTTGGGCGACGGCGAGCGACCCGCACGTCGCGACAGCGAGGATGCTGGGAAGAGTCCGAGAACGGAAAGACGCGGCAGGCATGGAGATTCTCCGGTCTCTCTCGCCTCGCGCTTGCTTAAGAACATACAACACGCCAGAGACGGCGGATGAGTGAAATGAGACAAAACAACTCAGTTTAGGGAAACTTCGCGAACCGCCCGGTTCGGGTACGCATCCCTGTGCTTCCTTTACCAAGTCCGGCAGCGGTTCTCTCAGACGTGCCTCGGCGGTTTCCGTCGATCTCGCGCCCCTGCAACCACCGACGCCCCGGTGCGAACAATCCTTGGCCTTGCTGCGTCCTTCCGCTGGCGGCGAACGCTGCGTCGCGTGCACCCGGGCGTTCGCAAAGCCTCACACCCGGCGTCCAATCAGCCAAACTCTCGCCCCTCGCCCATACTCTCACGCCTCACGCCTCACGCCTCACGCCTCCCCCTCACGCCTCACGCCTCCCACCGTTCTCTGGAGCCCCCAATGCCCGGCCGCTTTGATGCCATCAAAATCGTCCTCGTCGATGACGACAAGGACGTGCTCGAATCCATGAACACCGTCTTCACCGCCGAGGGTGCGATCACCCGCTGCGCCGCCGATGGCAACGAGGGCGTGCAAGCGGTGCAGGATGAGCAGCCGGACTTGGTCGTGCTGGACATGATGCTCCCCGGTCGCTCGGGCTTCCTTGTCCTGGAAAAGATCAAGGGCGTTGAGGCCAGCCCCGGCGTCATCATGCTCACCGCCAATGAGGGAAAACGCCACCAGGCATACGCCGAATCTCTGGGTGTTGACCGCTACATTCTCAAGCCCGCGCCGCTGGATCAGCTCATGCGCGTCGCCGAGGAGCTGCTCATCGAGCGCGGCCGCGCCAAGGCCCCCTCGAAATCCGGCAGCTAACCAAGCGCAACGGGCCGGGACTTCGCCAATGATTCACCAATGGCCAGGTCCCGACAGGTTGTCATTCTCAAAACCGTCAATCCCGCCGACGACGAGGGCGAAGGTCTGCCCTCGATGGGCTCCATCGACGAGGTGCAGGCGATCCTCGCGCGCTTCAACACGGCGCACGACAGCTCGCCCAACGGCCGCGCCGCGGACATGTCCCTCCTGCGGCTCTACGGCCCCGGCCTCGTCGCCGAACTCTCCACCTCCTCGCCCGACGTCAAGCAAATCATGGTCACCATGACCGACGACGACTTCGCCTTCCCCGTCTTGGCCCGGGCCTGTCGCGAACA
This sequence comes from Phycisphaerales bacterium, assembly GCA_019747615.1. The sequence continues at coordinate 1,373 of JAIEQQ010000013.1, read as the reverse complement.
GAAATGGACGCTGATGGATCCCGAGAGCGGGCAGCGGTTGAGGTTCTAGGGGAGCCATCAGCCGCCAGCCATCAGCCTTCAGCCAGAGGGCGGAAAAGCCAACAGCAAACGCGACGCGGCTAATCGCGAGCCTCAAGCCTCAAGCCTCAAGCCTCAAGCCTCAAGACTCAAGCCTCACGCCCCACGTCTCACGCCTTCCTTCCCAGTGCCCAGTGCCTCGTCCCCAGTGCCTATTGCTTTCCAAGGATTTCCTCATGAGCGGAGCCGAAGCCGGACATCACGCCTCGACACAGCCGGGCACCATCGCCGGTGCCCCCGGTGCCATTGCTGCTGCGGCTGCTCCGGTTGCCGATGAGCGCACGCTCTTTGGCTGGTCCGTCGGCGATGCCGACCCGCAGACCCTCGCCGACGCGCTGGAAAAAGCCTTCGACTATCGGGGCGACGTGACGCTCGCGCTCCGCGATCAGAAGACCGTCACCGGCTACATCTTTGATCGCCGCCTCGGCAAGTCGCCGCAGGACTCGACCGTCCGCGTGCTCACCGCCACCAGCGATACGCCGGTGAGCGTGCGATACAACGAGATCGCCCGCCTTGAGTTCAGCGGCAAAGACGCCGCGCACGGCAAGAGCTTCGAGACTTGGATCAAGAAGTACACCGAGAAGAAGCTCAAGGGCGAGAAGGCCAGCATCGAGAGCGAAGTTATTTGATCGGCTTGGCGGGCGGCGCCAGCGTCAGGTTACGAGCGAACGGTCCGCGGTTGTCGATGAAGAGCTGCTTCGCGCCGCCGCGCCCATAAGCGGGCTGCGGGCCGGCGACCCAGCCCATGTACGCGTCGCCAACGGTGGACTCCAGACAGATGATCCGCGCTGCAACGACAAAGAGCCGCTCATCCTCCTGGCCCGCCGGCAGCGCCATGCCGCTGAACCCTGTGGGCGGGTACGTGAACCAGCTCCCTTGAGCCGAAGCGTCGTCGCCCGGGAAGCGGAACTGCTTGAGCTGCGTTCCCTCTTCCAGCACGCATCGGGGGTTGACCTTGTTGCGGAGGTTGATCGCCTGAAGCCACGAGATCAGCGTCGTTCGCGGCCCGGGCCCGGGCGTCCACGGGCTGCTGTGATCCGGATAGTTCAATCGTGCAAGCGGCACGGTTCGCATAAAGAAGTTGAACGCCTCGCCGAGCGACTCTCGCTCGCCGGGATACATGAACTCCCACTTCGTGTACTCGATGAACTCTTCGACGGATGTGTTCGGAGAAACGATCATCTGCGCGCTCCTGTGGATGGGTCCGCTGCTTTGACTGCTTTGACGCCCGCCCCCCCCGCTCAACCGTCTGCCCCACCCCGCCGATATCATTGTCCATGCCGATCTACGTCTAC
>JAIEQQ010000717.1 GCA_019747615.1 Phycisphaerales bacterium | reverse complement strand
GCGGTGAAACCGGGAACGCATGAAGGCGTTCCGGAGATCGACTCGCCCGAGCAACACCCCTCCCTCTCCTGTCTTTCCCTTGTCATCCTGATCGGTGTGGTTTCGGGCATGGGTCCGGCAACCGGTCGCCGATCAGCAAGGCCGTCCTGAGCCTCATCGATACGTTCTCACGCGACAGCGGTGACGCATTCACCCGGTTCCATCCAACCTCGAAAGTCTCCATATGCCCAAGCCTCAGTCCGCCGGTGAAGACGGCAAGCCCGCATCGAAGTCCAGCGCATCGGGGGCGGCGGAGGGCGCGTCTTCGTTCATTCCGAAGGCGAGCGTGCGGGCGACCGCAGCACCGAAGGCTGAGCGTGCGGAGAAGGCGGTGCGTGCTGAGAGCGGCGAGCGAGCCGAGAAGGCTGAGCGCCCCGAACGCGTCGAGCGCCCGGAACGAGTCGAGCGTCCGGAACGCGCGCCGCGGGCCGAGCGGTCTGAATCGAGCGAGGGGCGCGATTCGGGCGGAGCGGGTCAATCGAGCGGTGCTTCGGCCGGGGGCGCGAATGCGAACGCTGGCAGCGGCGCTGGCGGCAATGCCGGCGGCGGTAGCACCGGCGGTCAAGGTTCTGGCCACTCCTCCGTCGGCCCGAGCCAGAGCGGTGGTGGCGGTGGTAGCGTTAGTGCGGGGGCTCAAGGCTCGCAGCAGTCAGGCGGCGGCTCGCCCCCCGGGCAACACGGCGGCGGGAACCCGCAGGGCAACTCCGGCGGCGGCCAAGGCGGGTACTCCGGTGGTGGCGGTGGCGGTGGGGGTGGTGGCGGGTACTCGAACAACAACGGCGGCGGCTACGGCCAAGGCGGCTTCGGCGGCGGTGGCGGCGGCTTTGGGCGTCGCAAGAAAAAGAAGAAGCGCGGCGGCTTCGGCGGCTACGACTCCGGTGGTGGGGGTGGCGGCGGAGGCGGCGGTGGTGGAGGTGGTGGTGGCGGAGGAGACTTTGCGTCGAGGCAGGCCGCGATGGGCTTGCCGAGTGATGATGAACTCGAACGCGAGGCGCAGGAACTCGAGCGCATCGTCGCGGCGACCGACAAGAACGAACTCAAGCAGGCACTGACGATCTCGCAGCTCCAGCGCATGGAGATCGACGAGATTCACACCATCGCCAAGCGCGATGGCATCGAGTCGTATCAGCAGGTGCCCAAGCAGGACCTGATCTTCAAGATTCTGAAGGCGGGCGCCGCGAAGCGCGGCATCCTCGTCGGCGATGGCACGCTGGAGATCATGCCCGACGGCTTCGGCTTCCTCCGCTCCAGCGAGAACTCGTACCTCGCCGGTCCGGACGACATCTACGTGTCGCCGAGCCAGATCCGCAAGACGGGCCTGCGCAAGGGCATGACGGTGCGCGGGTTCATCCGCCCGCCAAAGGAGAGCGAGAAGTACTTCGCGCTCCTGCGTGTGGACGAGGTGAACAGCCGCCCGGCGTCCAAGGTCTTTGAGCGTCGCAACTTCGAGGATCTCACGCCTCTGCACCCCGAGGAGCGGTTCATCCTCGAGACCGAGCCGAGCGAGGTGGAATGCCGCATCGTCGATCTGGTTGCGCCGCTGGGCAAGGGTCAGCGAGCGCTGATCGTGGCCCCGCCTCGCACGGGCAAGACCGTGCTGCTCCAGAAGATGACCAAGGCGATCAGCAAGAACTACCCGGACGTGAAGATCATCGTCCTTCTGGTGGACGAGCGCCCGGAAGAAGTGACGGACTTCAAGCGCAACACCAACCCGCGCGTCGAGGTCGTCGCCAGCACGTTCGACGAGCAGGCATCGCGCCACGTCGCGGTGTGCGAGATGGTGATCGAGAAAGCGCGTCGCATGGTGGAGTTCGGCGATGACGTGGTCATCTTCCTGGACTCGATCACGCGTATGGCGCGCGCGTACAACAACGAGATGCCGCACTCGGGGCGCATCATGTCCGGCGGTATTGACGCTGGCGCTCTGCAACGCCCCAAGAAGTTCTTCGGCGCTGCGCGTGCGATCGAGAACGGTGGCTCGCTGACGATCATCGGCACAGCGCTGGTGGACACCGGCAGCAAGATGGACGAGGTCATCTTCGAGGAGTTCAAGGGTACCGGCAACAGCGAGTTGCACCTTGACCGCAAGCTCATGGACAAGCGCATCTATCCGTGCATCGACATCGCCAGCAGCGGCACACGGCGTGAGGAACTGCTCCTTGACAAGAAGGAGCTCGAACTGGTCTACCGGCTGCGCAAGGTGCTCAGCGATATGAACGTGGTTGAGGCCATGGAGCTGATCAAGGCCCGTTTGACCAAGCTCAAGACCAACGCGGAGTTCCTGATGCAGATGGCGATGGGGTAATACAAATTTGCAAATTGCCAAATTTACAAATTGCCAAATTCGGAACTAGCGCGAGGGGGCGGTGGGCTGTGCGATGCGCTTGCGTTTGGCGAGGATGGCCATTGAGGCCAGGCCGATCGGCAGTGCTGCGACCAGTTCTGCGGCTCGGTTGAGCAGTCCCGCTGAGAGGCCCAGCGCCAGCACGGTGCTGACGTTTGACGCCTCGCCTGCGGGCGTCGCCGCGATCGCGAACGCGCCGAGTGTGAGTCCGCAGACCCACTCGCTGAGGCCGATCTGTATCGGGAGGAGGCTCGAGGCCTGAGTCGCCGCGGCGATCGCGAGGATCACCATCGCCGGTTGCGGCTGGCCCAGGATGCTGAACGCCAGGGAGAATCGCAAGCTCCAGACGCCGATATCGCCGAGTCTCAGGAGGACCGCGATGAGGATCGTCGCTCCGGGCGTGCCCTCGGGCCCGCGCGGCTCGCTGAGCCCCTGGCCCCAGGCCAGCATCGCCGGGGCGATCAGCAGCACGCTGGCGAAGAAGACGCCCAGCGACTTGCCGCCGCCGAACTCAGAGAGCGCAAAGCCGAGGCAACCGGTCCAGGCCAGGAAGATCATCACGGCGCCAGCGCTGCACGCCAGGGCGGTGAACATCACACGCACCGAGTCTCGCACGGCGATGTTGTGAACGAGCTTGTGATACGCGACACGCCCGAAGAGCCCGGGCTTCAGCGGGAGGTAGTTCAGCAGCCACGAAGCGCCGACGAGCAGGTGCATGTCCGACGCGGGCACGCGCCCGTAGCGACGCGTCAGCGTGAGCAGCACGCCGGAGGTGAGCAGCCAGTTGATCAGCGGCAGCACGAGCATCGCGACGATGGCCGCGGTCGATGCACGCGACGCCGCGGCGGCGGCGCGAGAGAGCTCCGAGGCGTTCTGCGCGACGACGAAGCCCGCGCCAATAAGCAGCGCAAGCCCGAGGGCGTATGCCAGTGCGCGGGCCAGCGTGCGTCGCTGGCGGCGCTCCGCGGTCATGTCCGGAGTGTCTGCGGGCGTGGTCACTTGGCGGGTGCGGGTGCGTCAACGGGGAGATCAACACGCACGCCGCTGAGCGTCGCAAAGCACTTCGCACCGGCGCGGAGCCGCTGGGCATGGAGGCGCGCGATGTTCGCGACGGGCGAGCCGGTGGTGCCCTCGCTCAGGGCCTTCAGCCACGGGTCCGATGCGTCGGAGCAGCGCGTGACGATCTTGGCCATGACGACACTGGCATCGCTGTCAGCGATGGCCTTGACGCCCGTGGCAAAGGCGACGGTCGCGGTGATGTTGGGGATGCGCAGCAGGAGGAAGGCGCGCACGGTCGGCCCCTCGCGCTGGTAGCGAGCGAGCAGCGCCTTGATGATCTCTTCGGCCTCGGCGGCACGCATCCCGCCCTCGGCGCCGACGGTGCGCAGGCGGACCTGCACCGCGGCGACGGCATGGGCGAACGCGGGTCCGGCGTCGTCGCCAATGGCGGCGATGAGCTCGGGGACGGTGGCGTTGAGCAGGCTGAGTGTCGGGCGTGTGAGCTGGCCGGCCTCGATGGCCAGCGCGTGCGAGCCGTGGGTCATGACGCCGCCTGCGAGCTGAAAATCTTGGAGCAGACGCCAGCGCACTCGAACGGACTCACCG
>JAIEQQ010000644.1 GCA_019747615.1 Phycisphaerales bacterium | reverse complement strand
CCGGATGCGGCGTTGGTCCGTCATCAGCCGCCGGGACGGGGACTCATTCCCGCGTCGTGGTATCCCTCCGGGCTCCGAGTGGGTGAATCATGTGAGGAGAGGCACTGGGGACTGGGCACTAGGCGTCAGGAATCAAGCCAGTGCCCGATGCCCAGTGCCCAGTGCCTGCCCATCCAAGCGCGTCCCTGCCAGTCTCCCGGCCGGGACGCACGGGTAAGAGGAGTTCGGTACCCTGAGCGACCTCAGGGTGAAAGCTCCGTTTCCGTTTCCGACGACGTGCCGACGCGAGCATCAGCTTTGACGTTTCAAACTTGAAACTTCAAAACTCGAAATCCCGCGCCTCACGCCCAGTGCCTAGTGCCCAGTGCCCAGTGCCCAGTGCCCAGTGCCCAGTGCCTTCCCCTCACGAGCATCCCAGCGAGTTGCCGCAGTTCACGCACTTGTAGCAGGTGCCGTTGCGGACGGTGATCGTGCCGCAGACGCTGCACGCCGGCCCGTCGCCCGCGGCCTTCATCGCCAGGGCCATCGTGCTGGTGGGCTGCGTGGTGTCCACGTCCACATCGATGCTCGTGGTCACCACCGTGCGCTTCACGTGGACGTGCTCGTGGGTGTGACCGGTTGCGGCTGTGCCGCTCGAGTGGCTCGGCGTCCCGTCGTTGGTATCGCTTGACGTGTCATCGAGCGAGAGGCGACCGGCCGCGGGCTCGGCCATCATGCGCCGCATCACGGGCATGGGCGAGGGCGTAGCGCTGGTGGCCGGCTCGGGGGCGTGGCCGCTACGGTTGGGCGTGTTGACCTCGCGATAGCCGGGAATGAACTGGATGCCCATCCAGCGGAAGATGTAGTCCACCAACGACTTGGCAAACGGGATATCGCGGTTGGTGGTGATGCCCGCCGGCTCGAAGCGCTGGTGCGTGAACTTGTTGACGAGGCTCTCCAGCGGCACGCCGTACTGCAGCGCGACGCTGGTGGCGGTGCCGATCGAGTCCATCAGCCCGCCGATGGTCGAGCCTTCCTTGGCCATGGTGATGAAGAGTTCGCCGGGCTGGCCGTCCTCGTAGAGGCCGACGGTGAGGTAGCCCTCGTGCCCGCCGATGTTGAACTTGTGGGTGATGCTGGCGCGCGTGTCCGGCAGGCGACGACGCATCGGCCGCTCGATCACCTGCGGGCGCTGGTCGGCGCTCATGGGGTGATGAGCCGCGGCTTCGACCGCCTCCACCAGCGTGCTCTCAGACTTCGAGGCTTCCTGGGTTGTTCCCGCGGGCGACGAAGTCGCGACCGCCGCCGCCTTCAGATCCGCGGCCTTCGAGCTCTCGCTCTTGGCGTCCTTCGCGTCGCGATCGTCCTTGCTCTCGCTGGACGTGCTCAGCGGCTGGCTGAGCTTGCAGCCGTCGCGATACAGCGCGTTGGCCTTCAGCCCCAGTTCCCACGACAGGCGATAGGCCGCCTTGCAGTCTTCAACGCTCGCGTCGTTGGGCAGGTTGATCGTCTTGCTGATCGCGCCGCTGATGAACGGCTGCACCGCCGCCATCATGCGGATGTGGCCCTCGGGGGCGATGTAGCGCTTGCCGTACTTGCCGCACTTGTTGGCGCAATCGAAGACCGAGACGTGCTCGGCCTTCAGGTGCGGTGCGCCCTCGATCGTCTGGTGCCCGCAGATGACGTCGTTGAGCTTGTCGATCGTCTCGCGCGACAGGCCCAGGTGCTTGAGCATGTTGAACGAGAAGTCGCTCTTGACGGTCGCCGAATCCAGCCCGAGCCGGGCGAGCGTTTCCTCGCCCAGATTCCAGGCGCTGAACGCGAACGTCAGCTCGAACACGCCGGGGAGGCTGTCTTCGATCTTGGTGATGTCGGCGCTGGTGAAGCCCTTGGAGAGCAAGAAGTCCTTGAACGACGACCCGGCGCGAACGCCGGCGTTCGCGGGCATCGGCACATCGGTATGCAGCGCGCCGAGCAGGAACGCCATCATCTCCTTGATCTGCTTGTCGGAATAGCCGAGCGCTTCCAGCGCGGGCTTGACCGAGGCGTTGGCGATCTTGAAGTACCCGCCGCCGGCGAGCTTCTTGAACTTCACCAGCGCAAAGTCGGGCTCGACGCCGGTGGTATCGCAGTCCATCAGCAGGCCGATGGTGCCGGTCGGCGCGATCACCGTGACCTGGGCGTTGCGATAGCCGTGCTTGATGCCCTCTTCCAGCGCATCGTCCCACGCATCGATCGCCCGCTGCAGGATCCCGCGGCTGTTGGCCACCAGCACGCGCGGGCTCTTCATCACGTCGTGGTCGATCGGCACCGGGCGCGTCATCGGGTTCAGCGTTTCCCACTGATCGCTCGCGCGGGCAACGCCCATCGCGGCCCGCCGGTGATTGCGGATGACGCGCAGCATGTTCTCGCGATCGGCCTCGTAGCCAGCGAATGGCCCGTGCTCCTTGGCCATCAGGGCGCTCATGCGGTAGCTGCGTCCGGTCAGCACCGCAGAGAACGAGCCGGCCAGTGCGCGAGCCTCGTCGCTGTCATAGGCGATGCCCGCCTGCATCAGCACGCTGCCAAGGTTGGCATAGCCCAGGCCCAGCGTGCGATAGCGCCAGCTCAGGCGTGCGATCTCGGCGCTGGGGAACGCGGCCATCAGCACGCTGATCTCCAGCACGATCGTCCACAGGTCGATCGCGTGCTCGTACGCCGCGATTTCAAACTCGCGAGTCGAAACGTCGTAGAGCTTGATCAGGTTGATCGAAGCCAGGTTGCAGGCGGTGTTGTCCAGGAACATGTACTCGCTGCACGGGTTGCTGGCGTTGATGCGACCGGCGCTGGGGCAGGTGTGCCACGCGTTGATCGTCGAGTCATACTGCACGCCCGGGTCGGCGCACCGCCAGGCCGCGAAGCCGACATCGTTCCAGAGCTTGTTCGCGTCGTAGGTCTTGGCGAGCTTGTTGCTCGTGCGGTAGTACGTCTTCCACTCGCCGCCGGCGTCGAGCGTCTCGAAGAACTCGTCGCTGATGCGCACCGAGTTGTTGGAGTTCTGGCCCGCGACGGTCGAGTACGCCTCGCCGTTGAAGTCGTAGTCGAGCTTGAGGTTGAGCTGCTTGGCCAGATCCTGCTGGTCCTTGGGCAGCGCCTTGAGCCCTTCGACGAGCGCCGAGACCTTGATCTCCTCGCGCACCTTCCACCAGATGAACTGCTCGATGTCCGGGTGGTCCATGTCCAGGCAGACCATCTTCGCGGCGCGGCGAGTCGTGCCGCCGGACTTGATCGCGCCGGCCGCCCGATCGCCGATCTTCAGCCACGACATGAGGCCCGAGGACTTGCCGCCGCCGGCGAGCTTCTCGTTCTCGGCGCGCAGACGGCTGAAGTTGGTGCCGGTGCCCGAGCCGTACTTGAACAGACGCGCCTCGCGCGTCCACAAATCCATGATGCCGCCGGCGTTCACCAGGTCGTCATCGACGCTCTGAATGAAGCATGCATGCGGCTGCGGGTGCGTGTACGCGTCCGCGGCCAGCGAGATCTCGCCCGTCTTGTGATCGCAGACGAAGTGGCCCTGCGCCGGGCCGGTGATGCCGTAGGCAAACTGCAGGCCGGTGTTGAACCACTGCGGCGAGTTGGGTGCCGCGATCTGGTGCGTGAGCATGTACGCAAGCTCGTCGTAGAACGCCTGCGCATCCTCGGCGGTGTCGAAGTACCCGTGCGTCTCGCCCCAGTAGCGCCAGCAACCGGCGAGGCGATGGATCACCTGGCGGGCGGACTTCTCAGAACCGAAGACGGGCTTGCCCTCGCGGACAATCTGCTTGCCCTCGCTATCAAACAGCGGCACCCCCGCCTTGCGGAAGTACTTGCTCACCATGATGTCGGTGGCGAGCTGGCTCCACGTCGCGGGAACTTCAGCGTCGTCCATCTGAAAGACCACCGACCCGTCGGGGTTGGTGATCTTGCTGGAACGCTTTGTCCAAGCAACGGTTGCGAAGGGGTCTTTGCCGGGGGAGGTGAACTTGCGGG
>JAIEQQ010000461.1 GCA_019747615.1 Phycisphaerales bacterium | reverse complement strand
CGGGTCCGCCGCGACGGCCTTGCGGTAGATCGCGATCGCCTCGATGCGATCGCCCGACGACTCGAATTTCTCAGCCTCAACAGCCAACTTCGCGGCCTGGGCCGCGTCGCGCTGCACTTCCTTCGCCCCGATCACCATGTCCAGAGGATTGATGCTCATGCCTGCTCCTATTGACCCAATGTTCTGACTTTGTTCGCGTCAACCCGCCCGTGCGCACGCGAACCGCGGCGTGGCATTTCCAGCCTCGGTGGGGATGCTAGGCGCGATCGGCACAAAACACCAGTTGCCGCGAACGGGCCAGCGGCCCCTACCACTATACTGGTCACGGGGTCTCACCCCCCCATCAGAAGGCAGGACACACCATGATCACCACGCGCCGCGCGGCGGGCCTGAATCTCATACTCCTCGCGGCGCTCGCGGGCTGCACGGCGCGATCGAGTGCGCCGGCACAGGAACCCGCCGCACGCGTCGGGGCAAACCCGGCCGAATCGCTTGGGACGATGGTCCAATCGGTGAATGCGCCATCCGTCCAGTCGACCGATGAGTTGATTGCGGGCATGACGAGCGATGAGTTCCTTGACTGTGGAACAGCCTTCGCCGGCCCGGACATCGCGTCCGATGCAAGCCTTGCCGCGCTGGCTCGCCGCATCGCGCAAGACTACCGGAAGCTCAACAAGCTGACCGATGGGCCTGAACCCGCCCCGGGCCTCTGCGGCCTCCCGATGTCGCCATCGGACGCCGTCATGTCGAACAGCCGCGATGACTCGACGCACGGCCGCAAGGTCTACCACATGTACGCGAACGGGACGAGTCGATACTCCAAGCTCTTTTCCTACTGGAACTGGAAGCTGGAACCCGACGACCTGCCGTTTCCGGTTGGCACCATCGTGGTAAAAGAGGCCTTCAAGCCGCGACAAGACGATGAGCAAGGGTGGCCGATTTCAAAGCCCAGAGCCCTCGGCGAGTTCATCGGGCTCTTCGTGATGTTCAAGGTCGACGAAAAGTCGGCGCGAACCGACGAGGGCTGGGTGTATGCGACGGTTGATCGCGATCTCAAGACCATCACCAGCATCGGCGTCATCGAGTCGTGCGCCGGTTGCCATCGACAGTCAGAAACGGATCGGATGATCGGCCTGCGCCGGCGGGACCGTTAGACCGCTCTCTCAAGTCCCGCCGGCTCACTCCCGATCCGCCCGCCACCCCTGCGCGATCGGCATCCGCCGTCCCGTGCCAAAAGCCACCGACGTCACCTTCAGCCCCGGCGCGGCTTGCTTCCGCTTGAACTCGCTCAGATCAATCAGCCTGATCACACGCCGCACGCCCGCCTCATCAATCACCTTCGCACCGGACGCACCGGATGACAGCATCGCGCTGACGATCTCTGCGGCGCTCTGGCGGCGCTCGACGTAGCGCTCGACGATCTCGTCAAGCACTTCATATGCCGGCAGCGAGTCCTGATCCGTCTGATTCGGACGCAGCTCCGCGCTCGGCGGCTTGGTGATGCTGCTCACCGGGATCGGCGGCCCGCTCAAGCCGCTGATGCCCAACTCTTGCCAATGCTCGTTCATCCACCGCGAGAGCTCATACACCAGCGTCTTGTAGACATCGCTGATCACCGCGAGGCCGCCGTTCATATCGCCGTAGAGCGTGCAATATCCCACCGCCACTTCGCTCTTGTTCCCCGTTGTCAGCAGCAATCGCCCCTGCTTGTTGCTGACACCCATGAGCACGCTGCCGCGGATGCGCGATTGCAGGTTCTCCTCGGTCACATCGGCCGCCGCACCGGCGAAGACCGGCCCCAGCGCACCAAGCATCGCGCCGAAGACCGGCTCGATCTCAACGGTCTCATAGCCGATGCCAAGCGATTGCGCGAGCGCCATCGCATCATCGCGCGAGCCCTGCGACGAGTAGCGCGAGGGCATGCTCAGGCCCAGGATGTTCTGCGGCCCAAGCGCCGCCGTCGCCAGCACCGCCACCACCGCGCTATCGATCCCACCCGACAGCCCCAGCACGCAACGCTTGAACCCCGTCTTACGGCAGTAATCCCGCACACCCACCTTGAGCGCCTCAAAGAGCAGCTCGCACCGCTCAGTGCTGAGCAGTGGATCAACGATGCTCGCCACGCTCACGCGCGAAGCGTCGCCGTCGCTCGCCGGCAGATCGACCACGACAAGGTCCTCGACAAACCCCGACCCCGCCGCGATCAACGCCCCTCGTGGATCGAACGCCGCCGCGTGCCCATCAAACACCAGCTCGTCATTGGCCCCGACCTGATTCACCGCCGCCACATACACGCCGTGCGCCATCGCGTGGCGTCGTAGCAGCTCGCGATGCCGCACGCCGGTGCCCAATCGAAACGGGCTGGCGCTGGGGTTCACGATCACTGTCGCGCCCGCCGAGCCATCGCGCGGCCGCACGAGCTCGCTCAGCGGATCGGCCATCGCGAGGTATCGAGCCGCGAAGCCGACATCCTCTCCTCGCCACAAATCCTCGCAGATCGAGAGCCCCACGCGAGTCACGCCCGAGCCATCTCTGGCATGAACCTCGATCACGCGCCCTTGCTCCCCGGGCTCAAAGTACCGATCCTCATCGAACACGTCATACGTCGGCAGCAATCGCTTGTCGTAGTACGTGATGACCTTGCCATCGCGCGCGACCAGCAGCGAGTTGTGCAGCCGGTGCGCATCGATGTTCTTCGGGTCAACCGGCAGCGGCGTGCCGAAGACCACCGTGAGCGCTGGCCCCGCCGCGCTGGCGATGCGCTCGCATTCACGCACCACCGCTTGCATGAATCCGCCCTGCACCAGCAGGTCTCTTGGCGGATAGCCCGTGAGCGCAAGCTCCGGGAACACCACAACATCACACCGCTGCGCCTCAGCCCGCTCCACCCACGCGATCATCGCGTCAGCATTGCCACGAAGATCGCCGACCGTCGGGTTGAACTGCACAAGGCCGAGCTTCATGTGTGATGGTAGTGACCCGTCGCAGGCCCGCGTCGGCACGACTCATGCCAAGATGCCTCGTGCCTTGGTGCCTTCTTCGTTCGCGAAATCTCGTTGATCGCCGCCCTCGCAAGCGTTCAACCCGTGACTTCGCACAGCCTCAGTCACGGCGTCCAAATCCGAACTACTCAGCTACTGGTTCACGTCCGGCCTCAGAGAGGCCGGACCACCGGGAGAAGCCGGACCACGCAGAAACACGCGATCCAACCGCAGCCACACCGCCCCAAGCAGCCCGAGGATCAAGTTCCCCGCAGCCTCCGCCGCCGTCACTGCGACGACCACCGGCGCAAAGCCCGTACCGAGGATCGCGATAAGCCCGCCCTCACGCGGCCCCGCCACGCCGGCCGGGCTTGTGGCCTGGATGAAGAAGTACGCGGCCCCCGCGATCACGCACTGCGCGATCGTGACCTCAACACCGATAATCCCCGCCACCACATAAAACCGCGCCGCCTGGGCCGCCATGTCCATCGCGCGGAAGACCACCGCCAGCGCCACGCCCCGCCGATCAGCCAGCAGCGCCAGCCCGCTGTGCAGCTTTCCAAAGAACACCGAGCCCACCAGTCGCGACACCAGCCCGACGCGCGTCCAACTGGCCATCGCACGAAACCGCGCCATGCCCGGCTCGCCCGCGAAGACCGCCGCGAGCGAAGGCAGCAATACCGCCACGCCGGCCATACCGCCGATCGTCACGATCACCCACGCGAGGTTCACATCCTTGAACGCGATCGTCGCCACAACGCCGGGCGCCAGCGAGAGCACGATGATCCCCGCCACCGCGCCGAGCCACGCTGTGATCGTGAGCCAGCCCATTTCATTGGCCCGCCGGTGATACAGCACACGAAACAGCAAGCTGGCCTTCATCGGCAGATAGCCCAAGAGCGTGCAGACGCCATTCACCGCGACGGACTCAACCGCGCCCACCTTCTTCATCGGCCGGCCCACCGCCCAGAAGACCAGCCCGCTGAGGGCGATCGTCGCCATCG
>JAIEQQ010000531.1 GCA_019747615.1 Phycisphaerales bacterium | reverse complement strand
CCACGCGACCTATGCCTATACCTTTGACCAGCGTTACAAGCTCGGCACCCGCAAGGGCTCGGACATCGTCAGCCCCTCGCGCAAAATCTGGCTCTACGACGAGTACGCCCGCCACTTCTCCAACAAGCCGATGTACTTCACTCACCCAGCCGCCCGCAACACCGCCGTGTTCGCCGACGGCAGCGCCCGAATCATCACCACCAGCGAGACCAACCTCGGCGGGTACACCACCGCCAGCGGCGCCGTCACGCGCCCGGCTCCGGTGAACTACGTCCCCACCGACGCCACACCACCGATCGACTGGCCCGACCTCTCGCCCCGGACGCAAGACGGCCGCTACCGCTGGACCGTCGGCGGCCTCAAGGGCTTCGACACCGGCACCAGCCTCTAACCGCGCCCGTGGGGCAGGCGTCCCGCCTGCCTCCCGCAGACCTCCGTCGCCCGCGACGGCCTCCACACCCGCGCGCGGTAGACTCTCCGAATGACATCACTCGACCGCCCCAGCCGCTGCGCGATCTCCCTCCGCCACCGATCTCTTCCGCACGCGCTCGCACGACGCATCGCGCTCAGCGCGGCTTTCGCGATCGGCGTGTTCTCAGCCACACTCTCGCCCGCAGCCTCCGCCGCTCAACCCGCCTCACCACCGCCCGCCGCCCCCGCGCCAGCGCAGATCGGCGAAGCGACCTTCGACGTGACCTTTCCCGAGGGCACCTTCGCCGGTCGTCCGAACGCTGGCGGCCGTCTGGTCATCGCGCTCATCGGCCCTGGGAGCACACTGCCACCGACCACTAGCCTGCTCGACGCGCCGTTCTGGGATGAGCAGCAGCCGATGTTTGCGATGGACCTGCCCGCAGCGGCCGCGGGTTCTCGCGCCACGCTCACCGCGACGACGCCGGGCGTTGACGCATCGATGATGCGTGCCGACGCCCTGCCCGCGGGAACCTATCGAGCCCATGCTCGCTTCATCTGGAACCGCTGCTCCTCGAACTGGAAGCAGTGCGATGGCAACCTGTACTCAAGTGACATCACCTTCACCATCAAGCCCGGCGAGACCACCGGCGTCGCGCTACCGCTCAGCGAAACGACGAAGGCTCGCGCCTGGAAGGACATCCCCGGGCGCGTCGAACTCGTCGAGATCCGCAGCGAGCTGCTCTCGACATTCCACAAGCGTGACGTCCTGCTGCGCGCTGGCGTCGTGCTCCCGGTCAGCTTTGACCCCGCGCGCAGGTACGCCGCGGTGTACGAGATCCCCGGCTTCGGCGGCGATCACTTCGTCGCCCGGCGCATGGGCCAGAGCAAGCCGACCGGCGCACGAGAAGCACTCCTCCGCCAAGCCTTCTGGATCGTGCTGGACCCCGAGAGCCCCAACGGCCACACGCTCTTTGCAGACTCGGACAACAACGGCCCCACCGGCGAGGCCCTGATCCGCGAGCTCATCCCCGCCATCGAGAAACGCTACCCGCTCACACCTAAGCCCGAAGCCCGCCTCCTGCGGGGCCACTCCAGCGGCGGCTGGGCCTCGCTCTGGCTTTGCCTCACCTATCCCACCACCTTTGGCGCCGCGTGGTCCACCAGCCCCGACCCCGTGGACTTCCGCGCGTTCCAACTTGTTGACCTCTACGCCGCGAAGAACATGTATGCCCCCGGCGAGGGCAAGCCCGACTTCGTCAGCTACCGGCGCGCCGGTCATGACGTCATGACCGTCCGCCAGGAAAACGCCGGCGAACGCATGATCGGCCCCAACCAGACCAGCGGCATGCAATGGGCCAGTTGGCAAGCCGTCGCCGGCGCTCGCTCGCCCGACGGCCATCCCGTCGCACTCTTTGACTCCGTCACCGGCGCGATCGACGCCACGCAGCTTGATCGCTGGAAGCGCTACGACATCACCGACCGCATTCGCAAATCGCCGGAGAACCTGGTCCCAATCCTCACCGAGCGCGTCCGCCTCGTCTGCGGCACCACGGACAACTTCTTCCTCGAAGGTGCCGTCAAGCTCCTGAAAGCGGACGCCGAGCGCCTCACGACCGAACTCGTCGCCAGCGGCAAGCTCGACGCGACCACATCACCCGTGGGCTACATCAAACTCATCGAAGGCAAAGACCACGGCACAATCCTCAGAACACCCGAGGTCCGAGCGTTTGATGCCCAAATGCTCAACCACCTCAAAGCCCACGCCCTCACGAAACAGCAATGAGTGCTAAGCGCAGTCACTCTGCTGACGCCACCGGGCTGAAGGCTGACAACGCTCTGTTGAAACCTCCGACGTTCTTCAGCCCGAAGGGCTGCACGCCAGTAGCCGGGGGTGGAAGCGAGTCTTCGAGCGACACCCCCGGTATATGGCCTTGAACTCCTGTACCCCGAAGGGGTACACGTCGCTGGCTCGGGGACGTGCACCCCATCGGGGTGCGGATCAATCGCCGGCAGTGTCCGGGGGTTTCGCTCGCAGACTCGCTCAACGCCCCGGCTACTGGCGTGAAGCCCTTCGGGCTTCCAAGGCACGCCCATCGTTTCAACAGACCAGGCTGACGGCTACTTCTTCTCCCTCACATCCAACCTCGCATTGATCACCGTCACGCGAGACGCCTTCTCATCGGCGTGCAGCCGCGTGCTCTCATCGGCGCTGATCGTGATGGTGAACTTGTCGCTGCTGGCGATCTGCGGGATCGTCGGGTCCGCCGCGAGGCGATAGAGCATCGCCAGCACCACCCCGCGATCCCACGCGCCGTCGGTGCTCGCGACTTTCGCCGGCGCCTTCGTATCGCCCGCGCCACCCGGCCCGCTCGCCGCGGCGGCAGTCTTGACCTCCGGGATCAACTTCAGCGCGCCCGCCACCCGCTCCACCCGCGGCATCACCGTCGAGAACTCCGGCGCAACATCCGCGTCAGCCCGCACAGCGCCCGGCGACGTGCTCTTTGGCCAGTATTGCATCCGATCTCGATCGTTCAGCAGAGTCACGCGCACGTTCAACCGATCGAGCCCGTCGCGCTTCACCTCGCGCCCGTCGACGATCAGACAAGCCGCGTCGCCCATGGCGATGACGTTCGGCCCCGCGATGTGCACGGCGCGGTTATCCGCGATCCCGATGCCGACCTTGCTCGGGTGCTTCTCGACCGCCGCGACCAAGCGGCCCAGTCGCCCACGCGAGAAGAAGTGCGTGTCGAGCATTGCGATCTGCACCAGCCCGAGCCCCTGCCCCAGCCGCGGCCCGACAATCGGCTTCGCCGCCGCCTTCTTCTCCGGCGCACCGCTCGCGCCCGCCGGAGGCGCAGCCGCCGGCTCCGCGGCCTCCGCATCGGTGTCATCCGCCTCGACCTCCGGCGCGTTGCCCGGCAGCCCCAGCGCCGCATCAGAGCCGCCGCCGGTAAACATCGGATCACACAACACCGCTGCGCCGGCGGACGTTCCGGCCACAGGCGTTCCCTTCTCCAGCATCCCGCTCACCAGCGCCGCGTGCAAGCCGTTCTCGCGCCCATCGGTGAAGAACCGTTGGGTGATGCGCGATTGATCACCACCGGTGAAGTACACCAGGTCCGCCGTGGGGATCCACGCGATCGCCAGATCGCGCGACTCGTTGTCCTTCAGCGGGTCCGGCAGAACGACGTACCGCGCCTTGGGTGCGCGCGCCGACAACAACTCGATCGCATTCTTCGCGGCCGCCGCCTGATCCCCACTCGCATACGGCACGATCACGACCTTTCCCGTGCCCTCCTTGCTCAACAGCGAATCCAGCACACTCCCGTTATCCCCCTTGAGCCCCCCACCAATCGCGTAGTACCGCGGCAGCGCCACCATCTCCTCACCCGCCGTCGTCCCCACCCCCACCGCCGGCAGCGCCAACAACCCCACACCAACCACTCCAACCCCCCAAACCACACGCCCCGCCAGCGCGCGCCAACCCCCACTCGCGCCCCAATCCCCCTTCCTTTTCATGTTCATGTTCGCGTTCATGTTTGCCTTCTTCCTTTTCACGTTCA
>JAIEQQ010000489.1 GCA_019747615.1 Phycisphaerales bacterium | reverse complement strand
GGGTGTGCAGCGGAGTCCAAGAGTGATGGCTCGCCCGTGAGTGTGACCGACTTGCGTGTGGAGGATGAGCTACGGGCGATGGTCAAGCGAGAGCGGCCGCGGGATGGGTTCCTCGGTGAAGAGCGCGGCGAGACGCTCGGCGATGCGGGCGTGCCCGGGGGGCGGCGATGGGTGGTGGATCCGATCGACGGGACCAAATCATTCATGCGGGGAGTGCCGCTGTTTGGGTGCATGATCGGGCTGCAGATCGCTGGTGAGAACCGGCTGGGGCTCGTCGCGTTCCCGGCGATCAGCGATGGCGAGCATCGCGGGCAGACGTATGTCGGCATTACTCCGGCGCGCGGTGCCGCGTCGGGGCGCGTGCTCGCATCGGGCGGTGATGGCGGATCGAACGCGGCCGCAGATACGAGCGATGAGGGCGGCTGTTGGCTGATTCGCGGATCGAACGCGCCGGGGTCGCGGGCGTGGAGTCTTGCGGATGTGCGGGCGCGGGGTGAGCGCTGCCGCGTGACTGGGCGGCGGGAGTTGGAGGGCGCGACGGTGTGCGTGACGGATCCTCGCGCGATGCTTGTGAACAACGGCCCGTGGCTGGCGAGGCTCAGTGTTGATCTTGGCGATCGCGGCGTGCTGCGGTCATGGGGTGATTGCTACGGGCACGCGATGGTCGCCAGCGGCCGCGCTGATGTGATGATTGACTCGCCGATGAGGATCTGGGACGTCGCGGCGATCGAGCCGCTGGTGCGCGGGGCCGGCGGCGTGATGACCGATTGGCTCGGCGGGCCGCCCGGCGATGGCTCGCGCGGCGTGATATCGGCGGCGAGCGAGGAGTTGATGCAAGAAGTGGCAAAGTGGCAGAGTGGCAGGGTGGCAGAGTGATGCGTGCATGGACGCGAGCGTTGACAGGGTGAAGGCCGCGGGTTGTTGGACGTTGTGGGCGCTGAGGGACGTTCTCGCCGGAGCGCGGTGCTGGCCTTCGCCACCGCGCCACTTCGCCACCCTGCCGCTTTGCCACTTCTCCCGCCCCTTCCCGCTACCATCGGGCCATATGGCACAGAACAGCGCAGCGTGGGTACGAGTGGTGGACGCGATCGACGCCGGCAAGTCGCCGGTTGGCACGCCCGTGACGATCAAGGGCTGGGTCCGCACGCGGCGCGACAGCAAGGCCGAGGGCGGGCTGAGCTTCGTCGCGGTCAATGACGGCTCGTGCTTTGACTCGGTGCAGCTTGTGGTCAAGGGCGATCTGCCCAACTACGCAAGCGAGGTTGCCAAGCTCTCCAGCGGCTGCGCGATCGAGGCGCAGGGCGTGATCGTTCAGAACCCCAAGGGCGGCAACGAGGTGTCGGTCGAGCTGTCCGCCGGCGGTGCGATCCGTGTGATCGGCTGGGTGGAGAACCCCGATACCTACCCAATTCAGCCCAAGCCGCACAGCTTTGAGTATCTGCGCGAGCAGGCGCACTTGCGCGTGCGGACTAACACGTTCGGCGCGGTCGCGCGTGTGCGGCATTGTCTGGCGATGGCGATCCATCGGTTCTTTCATGAGCGCGGGTTCTACTACGTCCATACGCCGATCATCACGGCGAACGACTGCGAGGGCGCGGGGCAGATGTTCCGCGTGAGCACGCTGGATTCGATGCGCCCGCTGCCGCGGGTGGCGAAGGAGGCCCAGAGCGAGGAAGCGCGAAAGCACTGCGAGGATCTTGCGGCGAAGGCGGCGATGCCGCCTTGGACGTACGGGCAGGTAGATCACACTGGCGACTTCTTCGGCAAGGAGGCGCATCTCACTGTCAGCGGCCAGTTGAATGTCGAGACGTATTGCATGGCGATGAGCCGCGTGTACACGTTTGGTCCGACGTTCCGGGCGGAGAACAGCAACACGTCGCGCCACTTGGCGGAGTTCTGGATGATCGAGCCGGAGATCGCGTTCGCGGATCTTGCTGATGACGCGAAGCTGGCCGAGGAGATGCTGAAGTACTTGTTCGCGACGGTGCTGAGCGAGCGGGCCGATGACATGAAGTTCTTCAGCGAGCGGATCGAGAAGACGGCGAGCGAGCGACTGAAGCACATCATCGAGAAGCCGTTCCTGCGATTGACGTATACCGAGGGCGTGAAGATCCTCGAAGAGGTGATCGCCAAGGGCCAGAAGAAGTTCGAGTACCCGGTGAAGTGGGGGATCGATCTCCAGAGCGAGCACGAGCGGTTCCTGACTGAGGAGCACTTCAAGCAGCCGGTGATTTTGACGAACTATCCCAAGCAGATCAAGGCGTTCTACATGCGGCTGGACGACGGTTGCGAGCCGGATCGCCAGACCGTCAGCGCGATGGACATCCTCGTGCCCGGCATCGGCGAGATCATCGGCGGCAGCCAGCGCGAGGAGCGACTGGACAAACTGGACGCGCGACTGGAAGAGATGAAGCTCAACAAGGCGGACTACTGGTGGTACCGCGACCTCCGCCGCTACGGCACCACGCCGCACGCGGGCTTTGGGCTGGGATTCGAGCGATTGATCCAGTTTGTGACGGGGATGCAGAACATTCGGGATGTGATCCCGTTCCCGCGGGCGCCGAAGCAGGCGGAGTTTTGAATGAATGTCTAGATGCCCGGACGTTGCCTAAGGCTCGCACTGCGGCCTGCAATCGAACTCGCAGGCAAGTTCGGCTGAATGAATGGCGGAGCTTCGCAATCGCGTGCCAGTAGACGATATTTCCGCTGGAGTTTCTCATTACCGTCTGCGGAATGCTGTTCGAGCGAGTCATGAATGTTTTTTAGCGCGGCAGCGCGTGCAGACACAGCTTCGGGCAGGTTGTGCTCCGCAAACGGTTGCGGCTTGAGCCAGTCAACAGCAGGCCATCCATCCGCGCAAGTGCGGATGTAGTCGAGACAGGATCGACAGTACACGCTTTGTGATGTGGCGAGTAGTGAACCCAGTCGTGGGCCAACAATGACCCGTGGATAATCCGCGTCGTCTTCGGCGAGCCGATGTGCGTCAACCAGCGCAGGCCCGACGCATTCACCTGGGAGCGCATCGCTTGCCAAGCCAATTTCAATGGCACCCCGTAAAGGCACGCTTCCCGCAAATCCAACCAGTTGCATCATTGCTATGCAGTGAATGATATCTGCGACTTCGCGAAGGACCGGTTGGGTGTCTCTCACATAGAGCGGCGAGAATAATACGATAGAGTCGCTAAAGTAATGCGATGAGATTGTGCTCTTGGTAAAGCGGTCATATAATGTTTTTGACTCACTTGTCAGATGTTCGGACTTCGGGATCGGTTGCCTAGATCTTGCACTGTGCAGAAATGAATTTGTGATGTCGCGCAAGGCAATAATGTTGCCGATGCTATTGCGAAAGGCGAGATTGAACTTCGCGTGTTCCGGATCAGATGTGGGAAATTCGGCCCATTCCCGCAGAGACGACTGTTGGCCTAGTATGTCGACAATAGCAACGACATGCCATTGAATCGACACTGATCCTGGGTTGGTTGCGTTTGTTGTCATGTGTCCGAGTGAGTCAAGCCGTGGCATGCTTCAGGAATCATCGGGCTGTCGCGATTCAGTCAGGATGATTTGCAGGCTCCGAACGATAGCCATCGCGCGTTGTTCTACCACCCCGCCACCACCAGCACCGCCTGCATGCCCAGCATGACCGCCGCGATGATCGCGGTGTTGCGGCCGGCGACGGTGTGCTCAATCTTGGTTGGGAAGCGCACGTGCAAGAGCTTTTCAAAGACGCGCCAGCAGATGCCGAGCGACGCTTCGCAGAGCATGAAGATGAAGAACGCGGCACCGAACGTGTCGGGCGTCGCGGCCCGGCTGAGCCCCCAACTTGCGAGACACGCGATGAGGACGGCGAGCCAGTACATGGGAGATCGTAGAAGTGGCAGAGTGGCAGAGTGGCAGAGTGGCAGAGTGGCAGAGTGGCAGAGTGGCAGAGTGGCAGAGTGGCAGAGTGGCAGAGTGG
>JAIEQQ010000581.1 GCA_019747615.1 Phycisphaerales bacterium | reverse complement strand
CCAAGGATCCCAAGACTGGCCACAAACCCGCCGATCTGCGCCGCGACGACCCACCACGATCGCGCCCGCGCCGCGCCCGCCTCCGCCGCGTCAACCTGTCGCGTCGCCTCGCTCATCGCTCACGCTCGCTCCACGGGCGTATCGCGCCCGGGCTCGCCGGATGGCGCGCCGGTCTTGGTTTCTTCAAGGACGTGGAACGTGCGCCACTTCCCGCTCCAGAACCGCCACAGCAACCCAAGCCCCAGCAGCATGATGTACACCGCCGCCGCGATCCACGGCCCCACACTCCCCAGCTTCGGCGCAAACTCCGCGATCGCGAACCCGCCGCCGATGATGCACGTCCAGGACAGCACGATCGTGAGCACGCCCGGCCACACCGTGTCACCGGCGCCGCGCAAGATCCCGATGAGCGAGATGCCCAGCGCATCGAACACCTGAAAGACCGCCGCGACGAGCATGATCTGGGCCCCGACAACCATGACCTCTTTCAGGTCCTCCGCCTTCGTCGTCGAGGGCAGGAAGAGACTGAACAGCTCATGCCGGAAGACCACAAACACGATCGCGCACGCGCCCATGTAGACCATCGCGATCAAGATGCCGATCTTGGCCCGCTGCACCACCAGATCCGGCCGCCCGGCGCCGAGGCACTTGCCCACCGACGCCGTGAGGGCGAAACTCAGCCCGACTGCCGGCAGAAAGGCGGTGTGCATGTACCGCAGCGCGATCCAGCCCGCCGCGAGCTGATTCGTGCCGAACTGCCCGGCGATGTACGTCATGAAGATCGCCCAGCACACCAGCTCGTTGGCGAACATGACCGACGCCGGCCAGCCCAGGCGCAGGATGTCCTTGATGTGGCGAGCGCTCGGCCGCCATTGGCTTCGTGTTCGATACTTCACATCAAACCTCGCGGACAGAAAGACCGCCGCGGGCACCGCCGCCTCGACCATGGTGGCGATCACCGTCGCCAGGGCCGAGCCGGCGACGCCCATGGCCGGCGCGCCGAGGTTGCCGTAGATGAACACCCAGTTCAAGCCGAGGTTGACGATGTTTCCAACGATCGCCCCCGCCAGCACCACGCCAGGCCGGTGCAGCCCGTAGAAAAACTGCGAGAGCCCGCGCGTCACGACGTTGAAGATGCCGCCCACCAGCAGGATCTGGCAATAGTGCGTTTCGAACTCCACCAGCCGCGGTTTGTCCCCGTGCATCGCGCCGAAGATGTACGGGGCCACCACCGCCAGCGGCAGCAGCGCCACCACCCACATGAACACGCCGATCCACAGCGCGTTCCACACGTACGCCGCGCCGCGCTCGGGCGTGCCCGCGCCGAGATTCTGCGCGACGTACGTGTTCACCACGCTGCACAGGCCGGCGTAGATCGTCATCGGCACAAACGCCCAGATGCCGCCGTTGCCCTGCGCCGCCAGATACACCGGGTCCGCCGGGGTGATCCGCGACACCATCAGCGCATCAGCAAACTGCATCGCGGTATACGACAGCATCGTCGCGATCGTCGGCGCTGCAAGCAGCACGACCTCTCGACTCGCCGACGCAAAGTCCTCGGCGATCGGCGTTTTGTCGGGACTCATCGCCATGGACGCAGAGGGTACGCAAGAACGTGAACATGAACGTGAACGTGAAACGGACGTTGCTTGCAGGGTGGCTCAACCGCGTGACGACACCGGCTGGCATTCGGCACCCACGCAACACCGTCGATCCATCCCATCTCCCCCTCCCGCACATTCCGTTTCACGTTCACGTTTCGGCGCTTCGCCACAGCTTCGCCGCCAGCCGCATCGCCTCCAACATGCTCGTCGCGTCGGCGATGTTCTTGCCCGCGATGTCATTGGCCGTGCCGTGCGCCGGGCTCGTGCGGATCACGCGCTTGCCCTCCCAGTTCAGCCCCACCGTCACGTTCACCGTCCGCTCGCGATCCACGATCTTCACCGGGATCAGCCCCTGGTCGTGGTACATCGCCACCACCAGATCATGCTCGCCCTTGAGGGCTTGCAAAAACACCGCATCCCCCGGCACGGGCCCGCGGACATCCATCCCCGCCTCGCGCGCCCGCTCTACCGCCGGCTTCACGATCCGCTCATCCTCATCGCCGAACAACCCATTCTCCCCCGCGTGCGGGTTGATCCCCGCCACCGCTACCCGCGGCCTCGCAATCCCCATCTCCCGACACGCCCGCTCACCAAGCTCGATCGCCGTCTGCACTTTCCACGATGTCAACTTCTCCGCCACATCCCGCAGCGGAATGTGAATCGACGCCAGGATCACCCGCAGCGACGGCCCCACAAACAGCATCCCACTCTTGGGCGAATCAAACCGATCCGCCAAAAGCTCCGTGTGACCCGGAAAATCCACCCCCGCCGCGTTCCACGCCTCCTTGCTGATCGGCGCCGTCACGATCGCATCGCTCACGCGATCGGCAACATCAACACCGCCGCGCCCGATCCCCGCGCCGCCGGACGCAATCCCCAGCTTCACCGATTCAATCGCCCGCTGCACATAGAGCGAACTGGAAAGCCCAGCACGCGCAAGCGCGCCATCGGCGGCGTCGCGCACCGGGGCGGCGCCGTGAACCAGCGACACGCCCGCGCGATTGAACCCGCCGGCATCAAGGTTTCCATCATCAAACAGATCCGCAAATCCGAGCTCATCGGCAAGAAGCCCGAGCATCGGGCCATCGCCGAAAACCCGAGCGCGAAAATCTCGCCCAAGCTCCGCTCGCTCGCGCGCCATCGCGATCGCCTTCACCGTCACCTCCGGGCCGATCCCCGTCGGATCGCCCATCGAGATGGCGAGCACCGGCGGTCGATCGGTCGACGCCGGCTCGATCTGCGTGATGTCATCGTTCCGGCCGCTCATTTGGGCGCGGGTGCCGGCGGCGGAACGGGCGTCGGCGTCGGTGCCGGTGCGGGGGTCGTCGTGATGGTCGGCGGCTTGATCTGGATCGGCGCACCGATCGTGCCCGGCGTCGGGGGCATCGGTGTCGGCGGCGGCTCGATGCCGACGATCTCGACATCAAACACCAGGTCCGCCTTGCCGGGAATCTTCGGCGGGCTGCCCGCCTCGCCATATGCAAGCTGCCACGGGATCACCATGCGGCGCTTGCAACCGACCTTCGCACCCTGAAGGCCCACGCGCCAGCCGCTGATGAGACCGCCCAGTGAAAACGTCGCGGGCTTGCCCTTGCCGATGTTGGAGTCAAACTCCGTGCCGTCGCTCGCGAGCGTGCCGCGATAGGTCACCAGGAATCGCGTGTCGTCCTTGATCTCTTCGCCGCCGCCCTGAATCTCCTCGGTCATGCCGAAGACGTTCTCAAGCTCGACCTCGAAGATCATCTCGGCGTTCGCCGGGATCACCACCTTGCCGCCCTTGTCCTTCACGCCCGCCTCGCCAAACGCCAGCCCGCCCGGCACCGTCACGCGGCGTTTGCCGCCCATCTTCATCCCCATCAGCCCCTGCTTCAGCCCATCCACCGTCTGACCGACGAAAAAGATCGTCGGCTCACCGGTGCGCCGGGCTGTCGAGTCGATCTCTTCGCTCGTGGCCTTCAAGATCGTGCGGTATCGCGCGATGTACAGCACCGTTGACGCATCAAAGTCGCGCCCCGTGCCGAACCGCAGGTCTTCAACCGCCACGCCGCCGGGCAGTTCGTTTCGATTCAGCCCCGCCTCGAGCACCACCGGAGCCGCGGCTTTCGGTGCAGCCGCTTCCGGCTTCGCCGGCGCAGGCGTTGAAGAGGGCACAGGGGCGGTGGGAGCGGGAGCTTGCGCCAGCGTCGTACCAGCCACGGCCAACATCGACAGCAGAGCGAACGAGGAAACCAATCTTGTGCGCATTGAAGTACGTCCTTTGCCGTCGGCTATCCGCCCACGGGCCTCTATAGTAGAGGGAACCCCCTACCGCCGCACATCAAGCGATCCCGAAGCACGACCACGCCT
>JAIEQQ010000702.1 GCA_019747615.1 Phycisphaerales bacterium | reverse complement strand
AGCGGCAAGACCACGCTCCTCAACCTCATCGCGGGGATCGACCGGCCCAGCGGCGGGCAACTCATCATCGGCGGCACGGACATCTCCACGCTGTCCAGGTCCAAGCTCGCCGACTGGCGGAGCGTGAACGTCGGCTACGTCTTCCAGCTCTACAACCTCGTGCCCGTGCTCACGGCCTACGAGAACGTCGAACTTCCGCTTCTGCTTCACAGCATGTCCGCCAAGGACCGCCACGAGAAGGTGCAGACCGCCATGCAGCTCGTCGGGATCGCCGACCGGCACGACCACTACCCGCGTCAACTCTCGGGCGGCCAGGAGCAGCGAGTCGCCATCGCCCGCGCCATCGTGACCGACCCCACCATCATCGTCGGCGACGAGCCCACCGGCGACCTCGACCAAGAGTCGGCGCAGGCGATCATGGACCTCATGGTCCGGCTCTGCGAGGACCTGGGCAAGACCCTCATCATCGTGACCCACGATGCCAAGAGCGCGGCCTATGCCAAGCGGACGCTGCACTTGGAGAAAGGCCGCCTGGTCGAGGCCGAACTCCTCGCCACGCGCCACGCGCCACTCGTTCCCCAGGAGGCCTGATCCATGATTGCACCCAAGTTCATGCCCGTCGTCTTCAAGCAGCTGTGGCGGCACCAAGTCCGCAGCGTGCTCACGCTCTCGGGCGTCGCCATAGCCATGTTCCTGTTCATCGCGGTACAGACGCTGCAGGAGGGCGTGCGCCAATCCACCCAGGCCGCCGCCGGGGACACCACGCTGGTGGTCTACCGCGAGAACCGCTTCTGCCCCGCCGCCAGCCGCCTGCCGCAGTTCTACGTCGACCGGATCGAGAAGATCCCCGGCGTGGTCTCGGCTGTGCCCGTCAAGATCGTCGTCAACAATTGCCGGGCCTCGCTCGATGTCATCACGTTCCGGGGCGTGCCGCGCGAAGACCTTTCGGGTCCCAATGGCTGGGCCAGCAAATGGCAACTCATCGCCGGCTCTGTGGCCGAGTGGGAGAAGCGCTCCGACTCCGCTCTCGTCGGCGAGACGCTTGCGGCGCGCCGCGGCTTCCAGGTCGGCCAATCCTTCGACGCCTCGGGCATCACCGTCACAGTCGCGGGGATCATCCGCTCCCCCGAAGCGCAGGACCAGAACGTCGCCTACGTCCACCTCGACTTCCTTCAGCAGGCCGCGGGCAAGGGCGGCGGGCTGGGGAGCGTCACGCAGTTCACCGTCCGCGTCGATGATCCGGCGAAGATGGAGGCCGTGGCGGAGGCCATCGATGCCGAGTTCCGCACCGAGGCCGACCCGACGATGACCAGTCCCGAGAAGGCCTTCGTGGCGCAGGCCGGGGCTGACATCGTGGAGATCGTGAAGTTCACGCAGTGGCTGGGCTGGGGTTGCCTGGCGGCGGTGTTGGCGCTTGTCGCCAACGCCATCGTGCTGAGCGTGCAGGATCGAATCAAGGAGCACGCCGTCTTGCAAACCTTGGGGTTCCGCTCCGGCCTCATCGCCCGCCTGATCGTGAGCGAAGGGATGCTCATCGGCGTGCTGGGGGGCGCGCTCGGCACGGGCATCGCTCTCTCCGTCGTTCACTTCGGCAACTTCAGTCTGTCGCAGGAAGGACTCTCGATCGGCGTGAGCGCCTCGTGGTCGGTCCTGGCCTGGGGCCTGCTCATCTCGGCAGGCGTCGGAATCGTGGCGGGCTTGGTGCCCGCGTGGCGGGCGGGCCGCCGAGAGATCGCATCGTGCTTCAGGGCCGTTTGAAAGAGGGACATATGAGACTTCTTCCGTTTGCATACGCCGTCCGCAATCTGGGCCGTTCGCCCTCGCGGCTCTTGCTCTCTGTCGCCGGGGCGGCGATGGTCGTACTGCTCATTCTGGTCGCGGGCGGGTTCGTCAACGGTATGAGTCGGGCGCTCAAGGCCACGGGTGGGGAGCACAACGTCATCCTCATGGGCGCGGGGAGCGAGGAGAGCGTCGAGCGCTCCGAGATCGAGGCGGGCGTGCCGGGTGTGCTCGCGGCCAGCGTCTCGGGCATCCGCACGCGTGCCGGTGTGGCCTATGTCTCGCCTGAGGTTCATGTGATGCTCCCAGTCCGTGTGGGTCCGTCGCAGAGCGCGGCGAACCCGCAGAGCAGGGCTGAATCGGTGGTTGCGGAGGGGTCGGGCGGCTCCAGGGTTCCCAGGCCGAAAGGACGGCAGGTGATGATGCGAGGCGTCACTCCCGCGGCGTCGCTGGTCCACGAGTCGGTGTCGTTGACCGAGGGGCGATGGCCCGAATCGGGAGCGGATGAGGTGATGGTCGGTCGCATGACGGGGACGGTACTGGGCATCTCGGAGAGCGATGTGCAAGTCGGCAAGGCGCTGGTGATCGACGGCAGGCCGTGGACGATCGTCGGGCGCTTCAGCGCGCCGGGGACGGTTGTCGAGGCCGAGGTGTGGCTCCCGCTGGCAGACCTCATGACGGCAACCAAACGCGAGACCATTTCGTGCGTGGTCCTCACGCTCGACCCCTACAACGAGGCGACGGGCGAAGGGGCCGACTTCGGTGATATCGCGGCCTTTACCAAGACCCGGCCGGACCTCGAACTGGTGCCCATGACCGAGCGCGAGTACTACGGAAAACTGGCGAGCTTTTTCGGGCCCATCAAGATTGTCGCGTGGGTGACGGCGGGGCTGATCGCCGTCGGCGGGCTCTTCGGCGGGCTGAACACGATGTACGCCGCGTTCGCCTCGCGCATACGCGAACTGGGGACGCTGCAATCCATCGGCTACCGGCGGCTGGCGATCGTCTGGTCGATGATCCAGGAATCGACGCTGGCGACGGCGGCGGGCGGGCTGCTCGCGTGCGCGGTGGGCGTGTTCCTGCTCGACGGGCTGGCGGTGCGGTTCTCGATGGGGGCGTTCGGGCTGCTGATCGACGAGACGGTGATCGGGCTGGGGCTGCTGACGGGCCTGGCCCTGGGCGTCGCGGGCGCGTTGCCCCCGGCGATTCGTTGTCTGAGGCCGACGATCCCTGTCGCGCTCAAGGCGGTGTGATGGTGAACGAGTGTGCCGCCGTGGCGTGTGCCGCGGGGCGACAAGAGTCCAAGGACCTTTGCAAGGAGTTTTGATATGAAAGCGATGAAGATGAACGTGACGGGTTCGATGCGGGCGATGACGGTGGCCGCGATGCTGATCGCGGGCGCGGCGGGATTGGGCGTGCTGACGCCCGCGGCTGCACTAGCGCAGGTCAAGAACGTCGCGGACGTGAAGACCATGCTCAAGCCGGAACTCCCGGCGAACGCGCTGGAGATCACCGCCGCGATGAAGTCCGCCAAGGTGGGCGAGACGATCACGGTGCGCGGCACCGTGGCGATGTCGAAGGATGCCTTCGTGGAGAACCGCGCGATGTTCACGCTGGTGGATGAGTCCACCCGCAAGGGCTGCTGCCCGCCCTCGGACAAGTTGCCCGACACCGCGTGCGACATCCCGGCGGAAGGGCGCGCGACTGTGCAGATCGTTGACGCGAACGGGAAGGCGCTCCGCGCCGGACTCAATGGCCAGCACGGGCTCAAGCCGGGCGCGGAGGTGTTCGTGACGGGCAAAGTCGAGACCGCCAACGGCACCGATGCGCTGGTGCTCACCGCGACCTCGATGCATGTGTCCAAGGCCCCGCTGCCGAGCGGGTTCTTTGTCGAGAAGCAGCCCGAGAACGCCAAGGACGTGTCGGAGATCCGCAAGGCCGGAACGCTCAAGGCAGGTGATGAGGTCGTGCTTCGCGGGCGAGTCGGCGGCAGCAAGGAACCATTCGTCGCGGGTCGCGCTGTCCTTACGCTGATGGGCAGAGGGCTCAAGGCCTGCAACGAAAACCCCGACGACAAATGCTCCAAGCCCTGGGACTACTGCTGCGAGACCAAGCAGGACATCCTCGCGAACTCAGTAACAGTGCAGGTGGTGGATGCCAAGGGGCA
>JAIEQQ010000733.1 GCA_019747615.1 Phycisphaerales bacterium | reverse complement strand
GTTCGCACGCCGTGGCGTGTGAGCAACTCTCGACGGCAGACCTCGACGACGCCTTGCTGCTGCTCGATGCTCAGTGCGCTATGCCGCAGGCTCACCGCAAAGAGTTGATTCGGCCGAATCTCCGGGTGTGGTCGCCAGCCGTCGTGCGTCGGCGAGAGCACGTCATACAGGCAACCGGCGCTGGTGTTCCAGAACTGCGTTCGCAGCGAGCTTCCGGCGCGATCCGCCATGCCGGCGAGGGTCGCGATGAAGACCGCGTCCTCGGCGGACGGCGCCGCCGGGGCACTGGCAACGCCCGAGGCGCTCGGACGTACAACGCCAATCAGCGCGCCGGTGACGCTGCGCGCGATGCCAGCGACCGTGCTGGCACCGGGGATGACCGACGTGCCCGACGTGGCCGGCGTTGCGCACGCTTCAACCAGCGACCGGAGCGCGTGGTACCACAGCGCGTTGATCTCGACGGGCTTGCCATGGCGAGGGGTGAAGACGACACCGTCGCGCTTGGCATCCATCCACGTGAGCTGCGTCTGCTCGTTCCCAGCGACCAGCAGACCGTCGGCAGGATCAACGCGGATGCCAAAGTCGGTGCCGCGCAGCGCGTGCTCGATGATGTCGCGGGCCGCCGGGAGCAGCTCACCAAAGAACGTCGAGCGATCGCCGGACAACCGCAGATACTCGCACGCGGCGTGAATGAACCACAGCGAAGCGTCCGCGGTGTTGTAGTGCGCATCGCCCGAGTAATCGTCAAAGAGATTCGGCACCAGGCCGTTCCGACGCGCCGTCGCAAAGGTGCGCAAGACCTCGCGGGCCTCCTCGAATCGACCCGTGAGCAGCAGCAACCCCGGCAGCGAGATCATCGAGTCTCGGCCCCAATCGGCGAACCACGGATAGCCGGCGATGATCGTCGCACGCGTCACGGGCGCCGCGCCCGGCAGACCGCGAGTCACCACGCGCCGCACTACAAAGTCATCGCCAGCAACCGCCAGCGCCTCGACCGCTTTGGTCAGAAAGGCCGCGGATCCGGCCGGCACGTTCTCTCGCGATCGCGCGACGATCGACTCCACGCGGCTCGTCTCCTCGCGCCGCATCGCCTCGGGATCGGGCTGATTGGCCATCTGCGCAACGTCGGTGGACGCCCAGAATGTCAGCGTCTGGCCGGGGGCGAGCGGGCCTTGAAAGACGCAAGGGCACAGCGCGTCTTCGAGGAAGTCGTAGCCGCGATCGCGCTCCTGGTTGAGCTGGAAGTTGTACCACCACTGCTCCTCGCGCGTGGCGGTGGTCCCCTTGGCCCGCATGAAGAGCGTCGCCAGTGCCGCCTGCACGCTCACCACGCCCTCGCGATCATCGATGCGCAGTTGCTCACGCGCCGTCTCTTTGAGCGAGAGCGAGTGGAAATCGCGCATCGTCACCAGCGGACGAAGCTCGATCCGCACGCTGAGGCCCGGCGTCGCCGGCGCTTCGAGGCGGTAGCTGACTGCGACGAGATTCGTGCCCCGCCCAAGGGCCACATGCTTGCGAATGCGGAGGCCGCCGCCAAGGTCATAGACCCAGCGGCACGTGACATCCTTCTCAAACTGCTCGATCGGGGCCGCGTCGCGCGGGTGGACATCGCCCGGCCGGAACCGTGCACGCCAGAGCTCGACGCGCCGCGAGCCATTCCCATCACTGATCACCACGGTTTCGGCCAGCGCGTTCAGCGTCATCACGCGGTTCACCGGCGGGCGTGTCGAGGCGATGAGCAGCCCGTGATACCGGCGCGAGGCGACGCCGGAGATCGTGCCCATGGCGAACGAGCCGTTGCCGGCGCTCAGCAGCCACTCGGTGGCGTCGGACTGGTCGGCGTCGGGCATGGACCTGGAATACAGCGGGATGGCCATTGAAGAAACCTCCGCAGCATCGTACCGCTCGCCGGGGCCCCGGCACGCCCTTAGACTTGCCCCCATGTCCTTTGACCCACTTGGCATCCTCACCGAACGAGTACGGCACGCAATCGCCGGGGCTTTCCCGTCAAACGCGGGCGCCGATCCGATGGTGACGGTTTCGCGAAACCTGAAGCTCGGCGATTTTCAGTGCAACGCCGCGATGGCGCTGGCCAAGGCGGTCTCGCTGCCGCCTCGCGAGGTGGCGACGGCGCTGGTGGCGAAGCTGAACGCCGACGAGGCGTTCCTGCGGCTGGCCTCGCCGCTGGTGCCCGGCGCGATCGCTGGCCCCGGCTTCATCAACATCACTCTTCGGCCCGATGCGTTGCCCGCGATGCTCGATGCGCTGGCCTCGTCGGGCCTCGGCATGCCCGCGCCCGCCAGCGGCCCGATTGTCGTCGTCGATCTCTGCGGCGTCAACCTCGCCAAACAGATGCACGTCGGCCACTTGCGTTCGACCGTGATCGGCGACACGCTCGCGCGGATTCTGGATCGCACCGGCTGCCGCGTGATTCGGCAGAATCATGTCGGCGATTGGGGTCTGCCGATCGCGATGGTGACAGCGCGTCTGATGGAGATGGAAGCCGCGGGCAAACTCGACCTGCAATCGCTGACACTCGACGAACTGGACAAGGCGTACAAAGCCGCCCAGCGCGAGTGCGACGCCGACGAGAAGGGCCTCGCCGCCGCGACCAAGTGGCACATGGGGCCGAAGGTCATCGCCGAGCTTGAGGCCCACGTCGACGGCGCATCGACCAAGTACGAGGACGCCAAAGGCGTGCTGCGCCGGCTGCAAGCTCGCGAGCCCAGCGTCATGCGAGTCTGGCAGCGCATCAGCGACGTGACGATGGCCCAGTGCCTCGCGATCGCGGCACGCTTGAACTCGATCGTCACCAGCGAGCACTCCGCGGGCGAGAGCAGCTACGCGGATGAGTTGTCGCCGCTGGTTGACCAGCTCATCGCGCTGGGCATCACCGAGGTGAGCGAGGGCGCACTGGTGATCCGTGTGGATGATGCGGGGATCAGCGAGCCGCTGATCATCCGCAAGAGCGACGGCGCGTTCTTGTACGCGACGACGGACATGGCGGCGATCCGCCGGCGTGTGCAGTCGCTCGGCGCATCGCGCGTGGTGTACTGCGTGGATGCTCGCCAGGGGCTGCACTTTAAGCAAGTCTTCGCCGGCGCCGAGCGCGCGGGATTCACGAAGCTGCCTAGCGGCGAGCGGGCGACGCTCGAACACGCCGCGTTCGGCACAATCCTCGGCGAAGACGGCCGCCCGTTCAAGACCCGCACCGGCGAGAGCGTCAAGCTCAGCGATCTCATCCAGCAGGCTGAGGCCAGCGCGATGGACGTGCTGAATGCCGAGAGCCCGGACATCGCGCCCGCCGACCGGCCCGCGATCGCGCGGGCCGTGAGCATCGCGGCCCTCCGCTACGCCGACCTCTCCACCGAACGCATCAAGGACTACGTTTTCAGCGCCCAGCGCATGATGAGCTTCAAGGGCAATACGGGGCCGTATCTGCTGTACGCGTATGTCCGAATGTGCTCGATCTTCCGCAAGGCCGGCGAACGAAATCTGCTCGACCCCGCCGGCCCGCAGCGCGGCACCGCCGGCTTCGCGCTCAACATCATCGAGCCCGCCGAGAAAACACTGGCGCTCGCGATCCTCCGCTATCCCGGTGCAGTGAACGAGTCCGCACGCACGCTCGAGCCGAGCCGCCTGTGCGCGTACACCTACGAACTGGCCACCGCGTTCAGCCAGTTCTTCGACGCCTGCCCGGTCATCACCGCCGACGACGAAGCAACCCGCCGCTCACGCCTGCACCTCTGCGAGCTCACACGCCAGGTGCTTCACGACGCGCTGGAAACGCTGGGCATCCAGACGCTCGAACGCATGTGATTTCGCCAGCGCTGCTCGCCGTAACGTGCGATCTCCCGCTGTCATCGCGGCCACTCTGCCACTCTGCCACTCTGCCACTCTGCCACTCTGCCACTCTGCCACTCTGCCACTCTGCCACTCTGCCA
>JAIEQQ010000270.1 GCA_019747615.1 Phycisphaerales bacterium | reverse complement strand
CGAGCACCCCGCGGACCGGCGGCTTTGGACCCGGTGGAGGGCAGTGGATCAACTCCCTCTATGGAACCGGAGGCGGCTTCGGAACACGCGGACTCGGTGGTTCCGGCGGCAATGTGTACGGAACCGCCGACCTCGTGCCGCTGATCGGCGGTTCGGGCGGCTCAGCGGGGTCGAGCATCGGCTATGGCTGGGGCGGTGCAGGTGGCGGTGCGATCCTGATCGTCTCCACGGGCACGATCACGCTCAACGGAGTCATCATCGCCAATGGCAGCCAATCCAATGCCAACGACGGTGGAGGAGGCATCGGTGGGGGCGGGAGCGGGGGCGGCATTCGTCTAGTGGCCGATGCGATTGGTGGTTCAGCAAGCGCGCAACTGCTTGCGGTGAGCAACTCCGCCGGCGTTGGCTCCAACGTGGTTCTGGGCGGTGCTGGCCGCATCCGCACCGAAGCTAACACCGACAACCTCCCCATCCCCGGCAACCCGCAGCGCAGCATCGCCACCGTCGGACCCACCGCGCGCCTCTGGCCCACCGCTGCGGAGCCCAAAGTCACCGCCGTGACGCTCGGCACCAAGACCGTACCCGCCGATCCGCGGGGCTCGATCCTGTTTGCCAACACCGATGTCGAGATCCTCGGCGGCCCGATCCCCGTACTCACGGTCACCTGCGAGAATGTGCCGGTCAACGCGACCGTGACCGTGCGCATGGTGCCCGCGGCGGTGGGCGGGAGCTACGACATCCGCACAGTGAATGCGACATTCCAGAGCGGGAACCAAGCCTCGTCCACATGGACTGCGCAGATGCCGATTCCCATCATCGGGTCCATCGGCACGGAGCTGCCATTGCCCGGCGCGTACACGTTTACCGTCAGCGTCACCCTTCCCTGAAGATCACTCCGTGTTCCTTCCGTCTCAACGACCCGAACCGGAGCGTGACCCATGAACATGCACATCAGTCGCGGCCCCTGGGCCGCGGCCGCCCTGGCGGGCGCGACGATCGCCTTCGCGATGACCTCCCCCGCCGAGGCACAAGTCAGCGGCGACACCTATGTCTCGCGTGAGTACTCGCTCTACGTCGGCCCCACCGGGCACGCGGTGACGCGCGAAATTTCCCTCTTCGTCAATGACCGCGGCGGCCACGCCGTCACGCGCGAGCTCTCGCTCTTTCTCGGCGACAAGCCGGGTGACGCGACAGCGCGAGAAGTCTCGTTTGCGTTTTACGTCTGCACCCTCGGACAGGTCGCACCGATCATCACCTCTCAGCCAGTCTCGCAGACCGTCTGCAGTTCGGTCCAGAACGGTGCGTGGTCGTCGGGCGCCACGGTGCTCTCGGTGACCGCCGCGATCAGCGGAGTCACGCGATTTGAATGGCAGGTCGAGGCTTTGCCCAATATCTTCGTGCCGCTGGTGCCGGGGGCCAACGCCTTGCCCTTCGGCCAGATCATTGTGACCGGGCAGACGACGGCCGACTGCGTCATCGCCTTCGATGGCGTTGAGCTCGGCGCGCGGGCGATTTCCTTCCGCTGCCTCGTTGCCAACGCTTGCGCCGTCGTCACCAGCAACACCGCAAGCCTCGCCATCGCCGGCGTGCGCTGCAACGCCGCCGACGTCGCGTATGACACGGGTGCCGCCTTGCCCCCCGCCGGGTTGTGCAACCTCGCCGCCTCGAACAACGGGGTGACCGAAGGGGACTACAACCTGTTCTTCGCCACCTTCTTCGACGCCGACCTCGCCTGCGACATCGCCAACGACGACGGCTCGCCGCTGCCACCGTTTGGCACTCTCGCAACGAACAACGGCGTGACGGAGGCCGATTACAACCTGTTCTTCGCGATCTACTTTGATGGCTGTGCGTTCTGAGAGGCCGAGTGCTGAGCGATGAGTGCTGAGCGCAAAGGCACTGGGCACTGGGCATCGGTTCTGCTGGCGGCTGACGGCGTTCCCCTCACACCCCTGCGGCCTTCCGCACCGTGCGTTGCTCGATGCGTTTCTCGCTCTTGGTGACGACGATGGCGTCGATGTAGCTGCCGGGCGTGTGGATCTGGTCGGGGTCGAGGCTGCCGGTGGGGACGAGTTCTTCGACCTCGGCGATGACGTAGTTGGCCGCCGTGGCCATCATGGGGTTGAAGTTGCGGGCGGTCTTGTTGAAGATGAGGTTGCCCTGCTCGTCGGCCTTGAGGGCCTTGACCAGCGCGAGGTCGCCGAAGAGGCCCGTCTCGAGCACGTACTCGCGGCGCTTCACCGCCGAGTCCGGCCGCGGCGAGATCTTGGCCTCCATCTCGGCGTAGGTGCCGCTGACGGCGCCGGGCGAGTGGTTCTGATGGCCGGTGGCCTCGCTGGGGCGGTAAAACTCGCGGATCTCCTTGCCCGCGGCGACCGGCGTGCCCACGCCCGTCGCGGTATAAAACGCCGGGATGCCCGCGCCGCCGGCGCGGATGCGCTCGGCCAGCGTGCCCTGCGGGTTGAACTCGACCTGCAGCTCGCCGGCGAGGAACTGTCGCTCAAACTCGGCGTTCTCGCCGACGTAGCTGGAGATCATCTTCTTGATCTGGCGGGTCTTGAGCAGCAGGCCCAGGCCCCAGTCGTCAACGCCGGCGTTGTTGCTGATGCAGGTGAGGCCGCGCGCGCCGCTGTCGCGGAGCGCGAGGATCAGTTGCTCGGGGATGCCGCAGAGGCCGAAGCCGCCGACCATGACGGTGATGTCGTCATGAATGACTCCGCGGGCTTTGAGCTCGGTGAAGAGGACGGCGGTGGACGCAGCGAGTTTGGACTTCATGGCCGAAGCATATCGGGGGATGGCAGGGGGAAACGTGAACGTGAACGTGAACGTGAAAAGGACCGGAACGCGAACGTAAACGCGAACATGAACATGAAACGAACCGTGCGCTGAGATTGCCCCGATCGGGTCTTTTAGAGCCGCGGGCGCAAGCACGCGGACCTGCGCAACCGCCCGCGCGAGAGCCGCGATCGCGATGGAATCCCCGATCGCGATCTGAGCCCCGATCGCGGAGTGCGCAGATAGGAGCGGAGAGGTTGAACGCGGCTCGCCGCCCGCCTCATGCCCGATGCCCAGTGCCCAGTGCCTACAACCTCAGAACGCGCAGCCGTCGAAGTAGATGCTGAAGAAGAGGTTGTAATCGCCTTCGGTCACGCCGTTGTTTGTTGCGAGAGCGCCGAACGGCGGCAGGGGCGAGCCGTCGTCGTTGGCGATGTCGCAGGCCGCGCCTGCGTCAAAGAACGTGGCGAAGAAGAGGTTGTAATCGCCTTCGGTCACGCCGTTGTTCACCAGATTCGGATCGCACGGCCCCAGCGGCGGGAGCGGCGCGCCGTTGTCAACGGCGATGTCGGCGGGGTTGCACTTGGCACCGACGACTGTGAGCGTCGCGGCGTTGCTGGTCACGCTGCCGCAGGTGCTCGTGACAATGCAGTCATAGGAGCCCGTATCGGGATTCGAGACGCTCGTGATCGAGAGGGTTGCGGTCGCGGCGGAGGGGTTGAGCGTCGGGTTGATCGGCGACGTGTCTTTGCGCCATTGGTACGTGAACGGGCCGATGCCAGCAGCGGTGACGGAGAACATCGCCGAGCCAGAGGCGCACACGGTCCGCGACGCGGGCTGGTCGCTGATGCTCGGTGCGGGGCTGCCGAAGGCATAGCGAGCGAAATACGCCGAGACGTTGCCCCCGGCCGTGATGAAGCCCCCGCCCGGGATCACGTCGCCCCCCGGCAGGACCGCCAGGGCGCTGACGCTGTTGTTCATCCCGCTCCCCAGCGCCGACCAGACGCCGGTGCTCGGGTTGTAACGGGCGATGCGGTTCGCTGCCACGCCCCCGGCGGTGGTGAAGTCCCCGCCCACGATCACGTCCCCGCCCGGCAGCACGGCCAGGGCGCGGACATTGCCGCTCGTCCCCGACCCCAGCGCCGACCAGGTG
>JAIEQQ010000364.1 GCA_019747615.1 Phycisphaerales bacterium | reverse complement strand
CCAACCCGAGGGCACGTACTTCGTCATGGCCGACCACACCGCCGTCTCATCGCGCCTCGGCGTCCGCGGCGATCGCGCCCTCTGCATGGCCCTCATCGAACGCCACGGCGTCGCCGCGATCCCGCCCACCGCCTTCTACCACACTGAAGCCCTCGGCGAGCCACTCGTCCGCTTCGCACTCTGCAAACGCGCCGAAACCATCGACGAGGCGATCCGCAGGCTGAGAAGTGGCAAAGTGGCAGAGTGACAAAGTGGCAGAGTGAGGAGTTCGGAGTTTTTCAACGAAGGGATGGAAGGAATGGAAGTCGGACAAATGCGAGCAGCGGCATAGCGATTCGAACTGGCCATTTGGCCATCAGAGCATTTCCGCCCAACCGCCCGCGTCAGACCCAACGCTCCATCGCTCGCCTCCACCCCTTCCGTCCATTCCATACCTTCGTTGAAAAACTCCCCCTCCCCACCGTGCCACTCTGCCACTCTGCCACTCTGCCACTCTGCCACTTTGTCACTTCCCCTTCATCTGCCGCTGGATCATCGCCCGCATCTGCTTCACTTCAGCGAATGAAGCCCCGGCCTTCTTCAAATCCACCGTGATCGCCGGCGTCCACGTCTCGTTGACGAGCTTCAGGTTCAGATCCTTCACGAGCGTTGCTTCCAGGTCCGGCAAGTGGGCCGCGCCGTAGAACGCCGCGATCGACTTGACGTTCGGCTCGGTGGCGATGATGTTCTTCAGGTCCTTGGCGACGACCTCGTTGCGATCGTGCAGGATCACCTGCATCATCGGGCGCAGTTGCTCCATGCCGCCCATCATGCCGCCGGCGCGCTTTTTCGCGGGCTTTGCGGTGCCGTCTTCGTTCTTCGGCGTCGCCTCGGACATCGGCGGCGTGCTCATCTCGGTGTCGGCGGTGCCCAGCACCTCGATCATCATCACCGTCGTCATCGTGCGCATCTGCGGGCTCATCTTGACGAACCCCAGCAGCACTCCGGCGAGCTTGGCCATCGGCGAGCTGCCGTCGAGCATCGCCAGCAGCGTCTCGCTCTCGGCGCCGGCCTTCTTGAGCCTTCGCTGCACCTCATCAACCGCCATGTCGCTGTTGCGCCAGGCCTTGCCGGTCGTGTCCATCCTGTCGAGCTGGAACTCCAGGCCCAGAGCATCAGCCAGTTGCTGCTGCATGTTCTTCGGGTCTTTGGCCGCCGCGCCGCCGGTTCGCGCCGTCACGTTCTGCTCGATGTCCAACGCGCCCGCCTCGCCGCCCACCTTCGAGTCGCTCCCAAGGCTCACCAGCGTGATCGACGACTCGCCGATCGGCGAGCCATCGCGATCCGTCGGCGCGGGGTTCACGCGCAGCATGATCGGGTGGTTCCATCCATCCAGCTTCATCCCCGCCAGCACCTTGCCCAGCCGCGGCTCACTCTCGAACACCTGCTCCAACGTCTGCGACCACTCGCCCGTCTTCGCGTGCGCCCGCGCCGCCAGACTCGACAGCAACTTCATCCGATCTCGCGTCACACCCGCCCGCTCCTCGTTCGTCGCGTCGCTGGCGATCGCATCCGACCCCGACGGCCGCACACCCTCGTACAGCACCACCTCTTGCAAGTTCAAGAACGTCTGCATCGCGCCATAAAACGCGCCATCGGCAATGTGCACCGCCGACACCAGATGAATATCCGGCCCGGTGCCATCAACACGCTTCAGCGTGCGGATCGCCAGCTCCAGCATCACCTTGCCGCCCGCCTGATCGTCACGCGTGCGCGTGTAGTTCGCCCGCGCCTCTGCCGCCGGCACCGCCGCCGCGGCGGGCGCAGGCTCCACAAGCACACGCGCCTCCGCACGCGCCACACCCAGCAACCCGCCAGCGCACATCGCCAGCGCCGCCGCGAGACCTCGCGCCGACAAAGCCAAGTACCGCCATATGCCGCGTTCGTTCGTCATCATCATGCTCGCTCCAGGTTGATCACGTGCTCGAGTCGTTGCGTGCACTGGTCGGTCAGTGGTCAGTGGTCAGTGGTCAGTGGTCAGTGGTCAGTGGTCAGTGGTCAGTGGTCAGTAACTCTGACATTTTGAAACTTGAAATTTCAAATTTCAAATTTGAAATCCCTCCGCTCCCCTCCGCCTCTCCGCGATCCAGGCCCCCAACTCAACCCAGCGCCCTTCCATCCCTTCCCTCACTTCGTTGAAAACCCTCGCGCCTCGCTCCCCTGACCACGAACCCCGCCAACACTCAGCATACCGCGACCAACCGCCCGGGTTGCCGGTACAACTTCTTCCGCCTCCAAGGATCACCGCTCGTGCGCGCCTTCTTTGCCCTCATCGATCAACTCTCGGACTTGCTCACCTTCCCCGCCGACAACGCGGCCTATCCCGCCACGCCCTCGGAAATCCAAGCCGAGTACGCCCGCCTCGCCGCGACGCCCCCCGCCCAGCCGCTCGCCCGCCCCGTCGTCATCATCGCCGGCTACCACGCCCCGCCCTTGCAGCCTCGCGCGCTGCAAGAGCGACTCACCAGCCTCACCAGCGCCCCCGCGCACGCTTTCGCCTGCCTCTCATACCAGCACCACATCATCACCGATCGCGTCATCGATTCGCTCTGCGACGCCCTGGCCAGCACGCACCCGCGCCTCATCGACACCGCCGATCCCACGCGCTCGATCGAGGTGGACATCATCGGCATCTCCGCCGGCGGCCTCTTCGCCCGTGCGCTCTCGCTGCCGCGCTTCGGCACGCAGCACCGCACGCTCGTCCTCCGCCCGCGCCGCATCTTCACCATCGGCACGCCGCACCGCGGCGCGATTCTCGCCCGCGACATCCAACTCGACCCGATGGGTCTGGACCTCAACACCGGCTCGGCGTTCCTCAAGCATCTGGACACCACACCGCCACCATCGCCCTACGACCTCACCTGCTACGCGCGCCTCCGTGACGCCTGGGTCGGCGCCACCAACTGCTCGCCGCCGGGCCAGCACCCGATCTGGACACCGGGCCTCATCGCCTGCTCACACCTCAGCCTCACACAAGACCGCCGCATCCTCGTCGATCTCGCGCGCCGACTGCGAGGCGAGTCGCCATGGGCGACAGCGAGTGAACCGCCGTGTGACTGAGGCGGGAAGTGGCAGAGTGGGGAGGGGAGGGGAGGGGGGTTTTTCAACGAAGGGATGGAAGGTATGGAAGGGGTGGCCGCGCGGATCGCGGCGTGGGGTGTGATCGGATCAGTCATTGGCAAGTGGCCATTGGCGAATTGGCGAAGTGGCCACCCGCACAGTCCTCTCCATGCACTCCATCTTCCGTCCCTTCCATCCCTTCGTTGAAAAACTCCCCGCCTTCACTCCGCCACTCCGTCACTTCTCCTCCCCAGCAACCGTCGCGCCCAGCCCTCGTCCCCCTCGTACCTCGCGGCGCGGATGTACTGCCGACCGCCCCACTTCACCGGACGACCCTGCTCCAGATCACTCGCGGCACGCATCAGAATCACGAACACAAAGCACGCCCCCGGCACGTGCAACAGCCCCACATACTGCGGCGTCTTGCCCCACTTGCAACCGATCGCCATCACCAGTTGCATCAGCGCGATCGACGCAGCGCCAAGCAGCACACTCGCCCAAGCCAGCCCCGTTATCCACTGGACAGCTCCCCCCGCCGCCGCGCTGGGTGCCCACGTCACGCTCGCCACAAACCCGCCAGCGAGCAACGCGACGACCGACGCCACCGGCAGCGCAATGTTCGATAGCAGCAACTGCAACGCATAGCTCCGCAGCCGCCGCGGCCGCCGATGCGCCAGCTCCGCAAAGATCCGCCGCCAGCCCATCTCAAACGCGCTGTACGAGTCGTACATCCGGCAATACAGCATCCCCGCCGCGGGAATGAACCCGGCCTTGAACCCATGAAACCGCGCCCGCTTGGCCAGCGCGATGTCCTCC
>JAIEQQ010000091.1 GCA_019747615.1 Phycisphaerales bacterium | reverse complement strand
GAGCAAATCGCTCAACAACGCGATCTTCCTCTACGACTCCGCGAAGGACGTGCAGAAGAAGATCAACAAGATCACCACCGGCCGCCAGAGCCCGACCGAACCCGGCGACGTAAACAACATCCTCATGCAGTACGTGGACGCCTTCATCGCCAGCACCGATCCGGCCCGGGCCGCGGAGATAAAACGCCGCTACAGCATCGGCGACAACCTCGGCGACGGGCACGTCAAGCAAGAGCTCGGCGAAGCAATCAACAAGCTCATCGAGCCCATGCGCCTGCGTCGCGAAAAGCTGGAGACGCCCGAAGGCGAGGCCCTGGTCCTTGACGTCATCGCCCGCGGCGTGAAACGCGCCAACGTGGTCGCAGAGGAGACGCTGTCGCTGGCGAAGAAGGCGATGCGGGTGGACTTTGGGGGGAGAGTCGTAGGGTGAGGGGAGTGTCGGCGGGCATCAGCTCGCTGACCACAACCGGAGGACGAGCCGGAATGGATTTCGTGGACTACAACGGCGAAGGGAAATGGAGCGCGGCGTCAATTCAGTCGCGCTACGCCGAGTACGCGAAGACCTCGGGCATCGTTCCACGCGACATCTCGCCGATTGAATATGGTGACGAATACTGCCGCCGGGTTCGCCCATTGATGGAAAAGATCATCGATGGGATCGAAGCGGGCGACGCCGCGTGCGTGATGATTGGCATCGAATTCATCGAAGAAGATATCAGCTTTTCGTTCGGACGACTTCTAAAAAAGAACACGGCGAGAGCTCTTCGGCGAGCAACGCTTACTCCCGAACAGAAGCGTCGAATCCTCCGTCGAGTCTTCGGGATGCTTGAACGCGGATATGTTCCTTGGGAATACAGCGAGTACGCCCGGCTTGCCAATCGCATCGGATTTGCCTCCAGCGACATTCCAGCCGTCGACAACACGAATCCTTATGCGACGAAGCACCTCCGGTATTTTATGAAGTGCCTCGACGCTTAGAGATGAGTGCGCAGTCGAATGGCCGGAGCCGCGGGCGCGAGCACGCGGTCCGCTTCGATCGCGCGATGACAACCGCGTGCGCCGCCAATCACCGGACGCCATCCGATCTCAGCACTCGTTGCTCATCGCTCGGCACTTGCCTTGGTCCTGCCCCCACTGCCGCTACGACCTCCGTGGCTCACCCGCCGCCGGGTTCCTCGCCGTCGTCAGCTTGCCAATCCAGCCCCTGTCGCTGCGTTGGATCGAGGCCGAGTTGGTCTGCTTGAGCACGCGTGAGCTTTGCTCCCGTCATGACCGCTCCGCGGAAGTTGCAGTTCGTGAAGCTCGCTCGCCTCAAGTCTGCCCCGCGAAGGTCGCACGCCGAGAAGTCGACGCGATCGAAGTTGGACGCTCGTAAGTCGCTCTCTCGCAAGCTCGCGTTGGAAAAGTCGACACCGGTGAAGTCACACCAGCACAACGTTGACTCAGCAAGGTCCGTGTTCGAAAACGAGGCCTCCAGAATCTCCGAGCGCCCAAAGAACGTCCGCGCCAGCGTCATGCTCGATAGATCACCGGTCACTTCCGTGAGCAGGAAGCTGACGCCGAAGGGCTCCGGGTCGTCGTAACGTGGTCGGCGCGCAGGCATTGGCGGCGGGTCGCCAGCATCGATCAGCCCGGCCTGCTGGAGCTCGGCACACGACCGCGAGTAAGAACGTCGCACAGCTGGCGTTTTCATCGGCACCTCCAAAGAGCGGCGTGTCAGCCCGTTTACGTGGGGCAGCATACCAGCCAGTGGCGGCGAGGCGACTGGCGGCGAAATGATTGGAACGAACGCGTGCAGCCTTTCGTACCTTTCCTGAATGAAACGCCCGCGCCCAAGATGGAAGATGCGGCTCGCGAGCGCCTGGCTCTCGCTTGGGATCATCGTGTTCCTCGCGTGGAACGCGTGCCAGCAGCCGTATCAGAACGGCGTGAC
Source organism: Phycisphaerales bacterium (assembly GCA_019747615.1). The sequence continues at coordinate 1,970 of JAIEQQ010000091.1, read as the reverse complement.
GGGCGGGCGCACCGCTGTCGGCTCGTTTGCGCACTGGGCAACTGGCGGAAAGATCCGGAAAAGTCAGCCGCGGATCGATTACTACGTCATCGGGCGCGACGGCGACGGCTGGATCGTCCGCGACAGCTCGGACGACCTTCTCTCGCTCAATCCCGACTTCACCATCAGACACGATCGAAGGAACATGACGTCCGGAATCTGGTCCGCCATCTACCGAACCAGAAATGACACGCTGAAGGCGCAGCGCCGCAACGATCCAACCGAGGGCACGCTCGCAACCCAGTTCGCTGCGCAGGACCAACCGCTCATCTACGCCGGGCTCGCCGCGATCAATCCGGATCGCTTCACCGCGGATCGCATGGCCGAGGACCTCGCGGGCGGTCGCGCGACAACGTCAGTGCTCTGGATCGGCATCGTGAACGACGCCGTCGTCGTGCTCGCATTCGCCGCGCTCTGGCTCACCCGCCTCGGCTGGGTCCGTCTCTCGGCAAAGCTCCATCGCCGATTCGGACTCTGGCGCCGCGCCGCGCAACACCTCTGCCCCCACTGCCGCTACGACCTCCGCGCCTCTCCCCGCAGCCCGTGCCCCGAATGCGGCAAGGCCCGCAGCCTGTACTAACCCAAGCGTTCATGGTTCCGCTAGCTCAAGCAACCGCCCCGCCCGTCCCCGCGAATCTCCTCACGACATGAAGCCGCCGATCAGCCGCTGGCGCGTTCGACTCGGCCACCCCGTCATCCTCGCGGGGCTGATCGCGTTTGTCGTCATCAACGCCCACCGTCAACCGTCACAATGGGACTGGCGTCGCGGAAGCACCGTCGTGGGCGACCTCGTACGCATGGCCTGGGGTCAACGCGGCCTGCGGGGGTGCGTGTACATGAGCACGCCCACCGCGATCGCACGCCGCGTCGAGTCCGGCTGGTCCATTACAGATGGGCGCGAAGATCCGAGCGCGTATCCAACGGATCCCGAGGAAACGTACTTCAGGATCACGTGGCGTGAGTCGTCCCGTGCCGAGGGAATCTGGAGCCTGACCGTCGTCCACGAAACGGAGTCCGTGCTCTGCCAACCCGCTTCGGGGTCCGAGTCCTACCTCGCGCAGGACAACCTCGCCTTCGGCGACTGGAAGCAGATCTACGCTGGCCTTGCAAAGATTGACCCCACGCGCTTCACACCCGAGCGAATCGAAGAGGACTTCCAAGGCGGACGCACGACCGACCACGTCCTCCCGCTAGGCATCCTCAACGACGCCCTCGTCGCCGCGGCGTGCATCGGCATCGTCTTCACCCGCCTCGGCGGCGTGCGCGCCGTGCGCATGACGCGCAGGGGATTCGCCCTCGCCCGGCGCGTTCCCGAGCACCAATGCCCCCACTGCCGCTACGACCTCCGCGGCTCGCCCGACGGCCCATGCCCAGAGTGCGGCGGCGTGCGCGGCCCGTACTACCCGCCACGGGCGTGGCTCCGCTAGTTGGAGCAACCGCTCCGCGTGCTCGCGCCCGCGGCTCCGACAAGCCCAATGCCTTCGCTCAGCACTCAGCACTCATCGCTCAGCACTTCTCAGCTCATCCCAAGCTGCCGCTCGATCTCCTCGCACCACGCGTGCAGCAGCAGCATGTGCAGTTCCTGTATGCGATCGCTCGTCGCGCCGGGCACGATGATCTGGTGATCGCACGCGCCGGCGAGCTTGCCGCCGTCTTTGCCGAGCAGCGCGACGTTGACCACACCCCCTACCGCCCGCGACGCCTCCGCCGCTCGCACGATGTTCGGCGAGTTGCCGCTGGTGCTGAGCAGGATCACCACATCACCCGCTCGCGCCAGCGCCGTGATCCACCGCGAGAAGACGTGCTCAAAGCCGTACAGGATATGAAGGAGGGGCAGGATGCCATCCGTCGGGCGGTGGAGAACCACGACACCGCCTTTGTCAAGGATGACCTCGGGCGACCCGACCTTGACGGCCACCGCGGTTTCCACC
>JAIEQQ010000367.1 GCA_019747615.1 Phycisphaerales bacterium | reverse complement strand
CGATGAGCACCGGTTCGCGCGGAACGTCGGAATAGCCGGACTTGGTGGTCGTCGGCACGTTCTCGATCGCGTCAACGATCTCCATGCCCTTCACGACGTTCGCGAAGACGGCGTAACCGGCGCCATCGCGCGGCTCGCTGAGGAAGCTGTTGTCCTTGGTGTTGATGAAGAACTGGCTGGACGCCGAATCGGCGACCTGGGTGCGGGCCATGGCGACGGTGCCGCGGCTGTTGATGAGGCCGTTCTTCCACTCGTTCTTGATGGGGGCGTCGCCGGACTTTTGCTTCATGTCGGGGGTGAAGCCGCCGCACTGGACCATGAAGCCCTTGATCACGCGATGGAAGATGAGGCCGTCGTAGAAGCCCTTGTCCACGTAGCTGGCGAAGTTCTTGGCCGAGATCGGGGCCTTGTCTTCGTTGATGTCGAGGATGATGTCGCCTTTGCTGGTCGAGAGCGTGATGTGCATGGTGGCCTCGTGTGACGTTGGACTGGGATAACGAATGTGCCGCGTGCGACACTTGGGGTCGCACGCGGCACGTCAGGATACCCATCGGAATGCGAGGCGTCGCTGTGCTCGGGACGGGTTGTCGATGAACCTGCGAGTTACTTCGGAGCCGCGGGCGTCGTCGGTGCCGGTGCGGCGGGCGCGGTCGGGGCGACGGGGGCCGCGGCGGGCTTGATGAGTTTCTCGGCGTCGGCCTTGCTCACCTTCTTGACGGAGTTGATTGTCACGGTCTTGACCGGCACGTTCTGAATCGCCAATCGCGGGTTGTTTCTGTCGCGCGGGTTCGGTGCGTTGCCGGTCGGGGCCGTGCGGATCTTGTCTACGACATCCATCCCGGCGATGACCTTGCCGAACACGGCGTAGCCGCCGCCATCGGACTGGGGCTTATCGAGGTTGTACTTGACTGAGCCGTCGTTGTCGCTCACATTGATGAAGAACTGTGCGGTGGCGGAATCGACCATGGCAGGCGAGCCGCCCTTGCGGGCCATGGCGATGGTGCCGCGCTTGTGCGAGAGGCCGTTGGTGAACTCGTTCTTGATCGGGGCGTCGGTGGGCTTTTCGGTCATGTCGGCGATGTGTCCGCCGCCCTGGATCATGAAGTCGCTGATGACGCGATGGAAGATGGTGCCGTCGTAGTGGCCCTTCTCGGTGTAGCTGACGAAGTTGGCGACGGTGATCGGCGCCTTGGCGGCGTCAAGTTCGAGCGCGATGTCGCCCTCGGTGGTGGAGATGATCGCGTAGACCATCGTCGCGGCTGCGACGGGCTTGGTCGCGGCATCCGGAGCCTTCGGGTCGGCGGGCTTGGCCGGCTCGGTGACCTTGGGGGCGGTCGGAGCGGGGGGCGTCGGGGCGGCAGGTTTGGCGATGCTGGCGCCTGCGCAGAGCGTGAGGGCAAGGGCGGTACAAACGAGCGTGGTGCGGATCGACATGCAGAGTCTCCTCGATGGGTTCGTGAACTGGACGGTCTGGGGATCTGGCAGAGGCATCGGACTTCGGGTGACTGTTTCACGGCCGCCGCGCGGTTGCGGCGCAGCAGCTTGGCCGCCCCGTCCACTTCGGCATAATGGCTTCGACTTCATGATTTCGCCAGTTTCGGTGAGTTGGATGCTGGGTCGAGCTCTCGGCGTCGGAGGGCGGCGAGGGCGATGGCAAGCCCGTCCGCGGCGTCGGCGGGCTTGGGCTCAACGGCCAGGGAGAATTCGTACTTGATCGCGCTTTGCATCTGCCCCTTGCCGGCGTGACCGAAGCCGGTGAGGGATTTTTTGATCTCGGTGGGGCGGAGCTCGATCAGGGGGATGTTTGCGCGACGCACGGCCATGAGCAACACGCCGCGGGCGTGGCCCATGATGATGGCGGTGGCGGGGAACTTCGTGTGGGCGAAGAGCTGCTCGACGCCGACGACATCGGGCTTGAGCTCGGCCAGGAGCGCGACGAACTCGCGTTCGAGCTCGACGAGGCGATCGGCGACGGATTGATCGGGGTCCAGGCGGATGACGCCGGCATCGACGAGCGCGGCGTCTTTGGCTCGGGTGATGGGCAGGGTGCTGGCGCGGCGCGGGGTCTCGACGCAGCCGAAGCCGGTGAGCCTCAGACCGGGATCGATGCCGAGCGTTCTCAGCGGTTGCTCCCGGCGATGGTGGCGGCGATGCCGCTGGCGGCCGACCCGGCGTCGCGCTGGCCGATCTGGGCCAGGTAGTTGCGGACGACCGCGACAACGGTCTTGGTGAGGATGTCGGTCTCGATGTTCACGGGGGTGCCGACCTGCCAGTTCGCGAGCGTGGTGGCTTCGAGGGTCTGGGGGATGAGCGCCACGTCGAAAGTGCCGGCGCTGGCGTCGACGCTGGCGACGGTGAGCGATACGCCGTCGAGAGCGACGGAGCCCTTGAGGATGATGGCGTCCATGAGCTCTGACGGCGGCTTGAGCGTGACGCGCCACTGGCCGTCGGTTTGGACGCGGCCCACGGTGGCGACGCCGTCAACGTGACCTTGGACGATGTGCCCGCCGAGCGGGGTCGAGGCGCTCACGGCGTGCTCGAGGTTGACTGGCGATCCGGCGGTGAGGCCGCCGAGGGTGGTTTTTTCGAGGGTCTCAGGAATCGCGACGAACGACCAGAGCGGGCTGGGGCCGGAAAGTTCGATCGCGGAAATGGTGAGGCAGCAGCCGTTGATACTGATCGAATCGCCGATGGCCGGGCGATGATTCCACGGGCCGACGTCGAGTGTTAAACGCCGGCCGGCGGGGACTGGTTGAGTGGTGGTGAGGCGACCAACGGATTGAACAAGGCCGGTGAACATGCGGGTTCCTCGACAGAACGACTCGGGACGGCGTATGTTTGCAGCCCGGCGAAGCGTACCGGCTCGACTGAGATCGAGCTTACGCTTCGGCAAGGCGGCGGGACTCGTGCGGGTGGGGGGGTGGGGGGTGTGGGGGTGGGTGAAAGGCTGGGGCCTTGACGTCACAGGCCAGAGTTCGCATACTGCCACGCCTCGTTTCGGGTTGGATCATCAGGGAGCCGCGTCATGCCGGTCGAGTTGAAACCGTTTGCACGAATTGCCACGCTGGTCCTTCTTGGCGCCAGCCTTGGGCTGAGCGGCTGCCAGTGTTTTGAATGTGAGACTGAAGACGCGGGCGCGACGAAGGTCAGCGCCGAGAAGTCGGCAGCGCCGATGGGCGATGACCCGGTGCCGGTCCCCGAGGCCGAGGTGGTCTGGTACGACCCGACGACGTGGTTCGTCTGGCTTGACGGCGAGAAGAAGCCCGTCCGCAAGGGCGAGCCGATCCCGTTTGAGGCGTACTCGACGCTTGGGTACCAGCTTCAGTGGAGCAGCTTCGCTGCGATCCAGCCCGAGGGGCGGATCGAGGCGGTGGATTTTCTTGACGGCGTGATTGTGGCTCGGGACAACCGGGCGGCGTTCACGGCGATCTCGCCTCGCTCGGGCGATATCCGCTGGGCCAAGCTGCAGGGCTATGGGCTTGCGAACTTCATCGGGGTGGTCAAGAGCGGAGAGAATCTGCTGCTGGTGGAAGAGGGCCAGATTTTGCCGGTGTCGGCCGATCAGGGCGTCGCGGTGCTGAACAGCGCCGGCAGGCCGATCGCGCAGAAGCTCGGGCGTGTGGTGCAGACGGCGCCGCTGGATGCCGGCGGGATGCTGCTGTTCGGATCTGAGAGCGGGCACGCGGTGGCGCATGTGCCTCGCGCGGGCGTTACGAGCTGGCAGTACCTGATCGGTGGGCGCATCCTGGCGCGGCCGACGCTGCTGGGCAGCGGCGGCGCGGCGTTTGTTTCCACCGGCGGCGATGTCGTGGTGCTGAGCCCCGAGGTGGGCTCGGCCATGGGACGCGCGAAGGTGTTCGGCTCGATCGAGGCACCGGCCGCAGCGGGTGTTGATCG
>JAIEQQ010000716.1 GCA_019747615.1 Phycisphaerales bacterium | reverse complement strand
TGTCATGCCGCCGGATGGCACGCCGGCGGCGAACTATCGCACCATCCGCGAGGAGCTGTACAACTACTCGCCGGTGCTGGCGGAGCGCGACGAGGTGATCGTCCTGAACAAGATGGACCTGCTCGAAGACGACGCGGCGCGGGCGGCGGCGGTCAAGAGCCTGCGCTCGGAGCTGAAGCTGGGGCGCGAGGTGGAGGTGATGTCGATCTCCGCCGCGGCGAGAATGAACACGCGCGATCTGCTCCAGAAACTGTGGACGATGCTGAACGCGCCGGAGCGCACGTGGCAGGGTGCTGATGGGCGGAACATTGACGCGGACGACACGGAGCTGGAGGCGGTCGATTCGGTCGAATCCAAGAGCGCCAGCGGGCGTGGTTCGCGGTCGGCGAAGGTCGGCAAGAGCGAGAATGGTCTTGCTGGCAAAGTTGGCGTCGCGTTGAAGGCGGGCGCGAAGGCGTCGGCGGCGACGAAGAAGGCTGGCGCGAAGGTCGCGGCGAAGAGTGCGACGAAGCCCGCGGTCAAGACGCAGACGAAGGCGGCGGGCAAGAGTGTCGTTGCGAAGGCTGTGGTGAAGAAGAAGCCGGTGGCGCGCAAGGTTGTCAAGAAGGCTGCGCCGAAGGGCGTTGCGAAGAAGGCCGGCGCGAAGAAGGTGATTCGGCGGAGCAATCGTGGGCCGCGGGCGCGGACGGCGCGGTGATGAGGAGTGATGAGTGCTGAGGGATGAGGTTGTGAGCGTCGATGGTTTGCGACCTGCAGCAGACCATGCGCTGTTGGAATCGTGTCTTGCAGGCGCGCTGTGCGGTGGGAGACCTCGGACGAACCCCCACCGGCTCGCGGACTCGCCACCTCCCCGGTAGGACCGGGGGAGGGTGAACGGTGATTTCAAACGGCGATACTGACCACTGACCACTGACCACTGACCACTGACCACTGGGGCGACGATGCCGGGGACTTTGCCTTTGCGACAATACGACTTGGTGCTGTGCGATATTGACGGGTGTCTGGTCAGTGAGGGGCAGCGCGCGTTTGACATTGCGAACCTGACCAAGGTGGCGGAGCACAATCGGCTGGCGGTGGATCTGGGTGATCGGCCGATGGTGACGCTGTGCTCTGGCCGGCCGCAGCCGTTTGCGGAGGCGATGTGTCGGTTGATTGGGAACATGTTGGTGCCGTGCGTGTGCGAGATGGGGGCTTGGGTGTATTACCCGAGCAACAACGTGTACGTGCTGGACCCGCGGATTACTGAGGCGCACCTGACGGCGGTGCGAGAGGTGAGCGAGTGGTGCCGCGCGATGTTCGGGCCCAAGGGCGTGACGCAGCAGCCGGGCAAGAACGCGAGCGTGACGCTGTTTCACCCGGACACGGCGTACTTGCGCACGCTTGAGCCGCTGCTCAAGGAAGAGTTTGCAAAGCGCGGCTGGCCGCTGCGCGTGAGCATGACGTGGCTGTACATCAACTGCGACCTGGAGCATGTGAGCAAGGGCACGGGGCTGGATCGCATGCTCGCGGAGATGAAGATCGATCGCTCGCGCCTGGCGGGCATCGGCGATACGTGGGGCGACAAGTGCATCGCCGATCGCGTGGGTTTCTTTGCGTGCCCGAGCAACGCCGCGGCGGAGATCAAGGAGCATGCGCATTACATCGCGAGCAGGCCGGAGGCGGAGGGGGTTGTGGAGATTTTGTCGAAGTTCGTGAGCGCGAGGTAGCTGGGGTGCAAATGGCCAAATGGTCAAATTGCCAAATGGCCAAGTCGGAAGGGAGCCACGTGCGCGAGCACGGGGTGGAGTGGGTTGAGTCGGAGCCGCGGGCGCGAGCACGCGGACCGTGGGGCGAGCGGACGTCGGAGTGAGCAATGCAGCGAGAAGAACTCGAACGCCTGCGTGACAAGGTGCTCGATCGTCTGCGGAACGACTTTCGGGGCGTGAGGCGTGAGGGCGGGGTGTCGTGGTCGGAGTCGTATGTGATCGATGACCGCGGCAGCCGGGAGGAACGCTACGCCGCGCGACAGAGCGATCCAGTCGTCAACTGGGTTGATCTTGTGCATGACGGTAACTGGGAGTTTCACGGCACGGGCGGTCTCGGATTCCTGGATCCGATCGGCCTTCGGTACTATCTGCCGCCCGCGATGTATCGCTTGGCTGCGGAGGTTACCGCGGGCGATGGGCAAGGCATGATGGGGATGGGCGTGTGCTGGGTGCTTCGACTTGCTGGCCACGGCGATCCAAAGCACGATGCTTGGTGCCAGGCGAAGTTTGTTCTCTTCAACTCCCGGCAACGGCGCTGCGTGCAGGACTTTCTTCGATTGATGGCTGCGCGTGAGAAGTCGCAGATGTTCGATGAGTTTGGTTGGGCAGAGCCGCTCGCTGATTGGGACGAGGCTTGGTGCGCCGCTGGCGCGCTTACTACTGACTGACTGCCCGATTGACCGAGAGAATCACGGCTTCGCCTGCGCGCTCTTTCCCCTCCTACGTTTTCCCATGCCTGCCGTCTACCCATTCGCGGCCTTGACGTACCACCTCTCCCCCGGCGTGACGGTTGACCTGTCGGATGTGGTTGCGCCGCCGTATGACGTGCTGGATGTGCCGGGGAAGCAGCGGCTGCTGGACAAGGACGCGGACAACATTGTCGCGATCGATCTGCCGCATATTCCGGCCAAGAGCCTGGGCGCGCCGGAGGTCTATGAGCAGGCGGCGATGACGCTGCAGCGACTGATCGCTGAGCGCGTGCTGTGTCGGCTTGAGGCGCCCGCGATGTTTGTGTATCGCCAGACGTTCACGTTTGGCGGCGTCAAGCACAAGCGCACAGGCATGGCCTGCACGCTGGATATCAAGCCCTTCGGCGCGGCCCTCGGCGGCGGTGTGCTGCCGCACGAGGAGACGTTCAGCGGGCCGAAGGAAGATCGCATGGCGCTCATGCAGGCCACGGCGACGCAGCTCTCGCCGATCTTCGGGCTCCATCAGGACGAGACCGGCAAGGGCGCGAAGCTGCTGCGCGATATCGCCTCGACGCGCTCGCCGGAGATGCAGGCCACCACCGACGACGGCACGCTGCACGAGGTCTGGCTGGTGCGCGATCCGCTGGTGCAGCAGAAGTACAGCGAGTGCCTGCGCGGCGAGGATGTCTTCATCGCCGATGGTCACCACCGCTACACGACCGCGCTGAACTATCTGCGCGAGCTGGAGAAGGCGGCGAGCCTGCCGCCGGATCATCCGGCGCGGCGCTGCATGTTTGTGCTGATCAGCATGAGCGATCCTGGGACGGTCATCGGCCCGACGCATCGCGTGCTGGGCGGAATGAGCGGGTATTCGTGGGACGCGTTCGTGCAGGCCGGGGCGCCAGCGCTGCGGTTTGAGTCGATCGCCGGCGGGCTGGCGGAGCTCGAGTCGGCGCTGTTGAAGCTGGAGGGGATGGGCTCGCCGCGGGTTGGGCTGTGGGATGTGGCGATGTCCAAGGGAACGATCGCGATCCCGGCGAATCGCGATCACCTCGCGGCGAGATTTCCGAACAAGGTCAAAGCGTGGCGATCGCTGGACGTTGCGATGTGCCAGTACACGATCGTCGAGGAGATCTGTCAGCAGAAGCTCAACGCTGGCCAGCCGGTGAAGTGGGCGTTCCCGCACTCGATCCCCGAAGTCGAAGCCATCGCGCGCGGCGAGGAAACGGGCGCTGGCGGCGGCAGCGGCTTCACGCCTCAGCTCGCGGTGATCCTGCGGCCGACGCCGCTTCAGGCGGTGCGCGAGGTGAGCCGCGCGGGCGAGCTGATGCCGCAGAAGAGCACGTTCTTTGTGCCGAAGCTGGCGACGGGTTTGTTCATGAACCCGGTGGTGTGAGGGCGGAAGGCACTGGGGACTGGGCATTGGGCACTGAGTAGGCTCAAAGCAGCAAAGCAGCAAAG
>JAIEQQ010000214.1 GCA_019747615.1 Phycisphaerales bacterium | reverse complement strand
CATCCGCCCCTGCCACCGCCGCCGCCCCTGCTGCTGCTGCCCCAGTCGCCGCCACCACCCCAGTTGCCACCGTAACCGCCGCCGCCGCTGCTGCTGCCCCAGTCAACCCCCCAGCCCCCCCAACCGACCCCCGTCAACACTTCCGAGACGCCGCATCAATCGAACTTAAAGACACCCTTCTTGTACCCGTAGATATATGCGACAACGCTCGTCAGCATGAAGAAGCCGATGCGCCCGAGCCACACGCCGCCGTCGGCCAAGCCTTGATCGAGATTCGGAAACGTCACCGCCCACGGGTACAGGAAGATGATCTCGATGTCGAACACGAGGAAGACCATCGCGATCAGGTAGAAACGCACGTTGAATCGCTTGCGAGCCGTGCCGATCGGCGCCATGCCCGACTCGTACGTCGCGTTCTTCACCGCTCCTTGGCGTGCAGGGCCAAGGAGCGCCGAGGCCACAAGGTTCGTGACCGCGAATCCGATCGCCATGATGATGATCAGCACCAGCGGCAGGTACGAGCTGAGGTCGGTCTTGGCGAGCGTGACAAGGCTTTGCGTCATGAGGTTCATCCGTGAAGGGACGATGATAGCCAAAGACGGGCCGGCGTGCGAATGGCTCTCTCGGCCCGCGCCCCGGCTTGCTCCGCGGCTCCGGCGATCGGCTCCCTCGACTGCCAAAGCGGCAGGGGAGGTCGCCGAACCCAGTGCAGGCGGCAGCTAGCGCCGGGGACATTTGAACTCCGACGGCGACCGGATGGCCGCCGGATGTCGCTGAATCGCGGCTCTTGGACGCACGAAACGCTCTGCAACAAAGGATCTGGAGCCGCGACCGCTCGACAGACTCGTCGTCAAACGGCGAAGTGTCAGGCTGGGGCTCGGTGTCCTTGGCACGCTCATTGCCATGGCCCTATGCACTCTGGCGATCATTGCCGTCGGGCAGTGGTCGATTGAGCGTGCGATCATCGCCGCGTCGAACGAGACGCCGGGTTGACCCAAACGGACACCATCTCCCCTTCCACCGAACGGAGTTTCACGAAATGGCCGCCAAGACCCTCACGTTTGACGTCGATGCTCGTCAGTCGCTCTTCCTGGGTGTTGAGAAGCTCGCCCGGGCTGTCAAAGCCACCTTGGGCCCGCGCGGCCGGAACGCCGTGCTCGACAAGAGCTGGGGCGGCCCGACGGTGACCAAGGACGGCGTCAGCGTTGCCGAGGAGATCGAACTCCAGGACAAGGTCCAGAACATGGGCGCTCAGCTCGTGAAGCAGGCCGCCAGCAAGACCAGCGACGACGCCGGCGACGGCACCACCACCGCCACCGTCCTCGCTGAGGCCCTCTTCCGCGAAGGTCTCAAGCACATCAGCGCTGGCGTTGACGCCAACGCCCTCGTCCGCGGCATGAAGGCTGGCGTCACCGTCGCCGCCGAGGCCATCAAGAAGATGGCCCAGCCTGTCAACGGCGCCGCCGACATCCAGAACGTCGCCTCCATCAGCGCCAACAACGACATTGAGATCGGCAAAATCCTGTCCGACGCCTTCGCCCGCGTCGGCAAAGACGGCGTCATCACCGTCGAAGAGGGCAAGAGCCGCGATACCGAGGTCACCGTCGTCGAGGGCATGCAGTTCGATCGCGGCTTCCTGTCGCCGAACTTCGTCACCAATCCCGACAAGATGACCGTCGAGCTCGACAAGGCGCTCGTGCTCATCCACGAGGACAAGATCGACAGCATCCAGAAGCTCGTCCCGCTGCTCGAGAAGGTCATGCAGGCCAAGAAGCCCCTGCTCATCATCGCGGAGGACGTCACCGGCGAGGCCCTCGCCACGCTCGTCATCAACAAGCTCCGCGGCACACTCCAGGTCGTCGCCGTCAAGGCCCCCGGCTACGGCGATCGCCGTAAGGCGATGCTCGAGGACATCGCGATCCTCACCGGCGCTGATCCGATCATGAAGGACACCGGCGTCGAGCTGGACAAGGTCGAGCTGCGTCAGCTCGGCATGGCCAAGAAGCTCGAAGTCGATTCGGACAACACCACGATCATCGAGGGCGCCGGCGACACCAAGGCGATCCAGGGCCGCATCGAGCAGATCCGCCGCGAGATCGAGATCACAACCAGCGATTACGATCGCGAGAAGCTGCAGGAGCGTTTGGCGAAGCTCGCCGGCGGCGTCGCGCAGGTCAAGGTCGGCGCCGCCAGCGAGGCGGAGCTGAAGGAGAAGAAGGCCCGCGTCGAGGACGCGCTGCACGCCACCCGCGCTGCGGTTGCTGAGGGCGTCGTCGCCGGCGGCGGCGTCTCGTTCATCCGCGCTCGTGTCGCTCTTGAGAAGATGCCCGAGTGGAAGGCTGTGTACGCCAAGAAGGGCGAGATCACCGCTGACGACATCGGCAGCTTCAAGTTCGACTTCGCGGCCGGCATTGACACGGTGTATCGCGCTCTGTTGGTCCCGCTGGCGACCATCGCCGACAACGCTGGCGAGAAGGGCACCGTCGTCGTGAGCAAGGTTCAGGAAGGCAACGAGAAGATCGGCGACGCCTTCGGCTACAACGCCCTGACCGGCGAGTACGGCAACCTCCTGAAGATGGGCATCCTCACGCCCGCGAAGGTCGATCGCTCGGCCCTCATCAACGCCTCCAGTGTCGCCACCATCCTCCTCACCAGCGACTGCGTCATCACCGACGCGCCGAAGGACAAGGACGACCACGGGCACGACCACGACCACGGCCATGGCGGCGGTGGCATGGGCGGAATGGGTGGAATGGGAGGCATGGGTGGGATGGGTGGCATGGGTGGTATGGGCTTCTGAGCGAGCGATCGCCCAGGGGCATCAAGCCGCCGCGAGGCGTCGCGCGCCACAGCGTGCGACGGCTTCGAGTTCCAGCAGGCGTCTCACGCATGTTCCTTCCCGTAGCCCACGCCTCGTCATCGACACGGAGTTCTCATGAACACTCGTCCACGTCTCCGCTTCCCGCTTGCCGCCGCGATGCTCGCCGCGATGACGATCACCGGCGCGGGCCTGAGCGGATGTCAGTCGTCCTCGCTGATCACTGAGCCCCGCGCCGAGGATGAGCGGGGGATCGGGCTGGCCGAGATGCCCGCCCCCGCGCGACAGTCGATCGAGAAGCTCGCCTCCGGCGCGCAGATCGAAGAGTGCCGTACGATGATCGAAGAGGGCTCGCGGATGTTCGTCGCGGAGTTTGAACGCGACGGGCGAGATGTCGAGGTCGAGGTCTATGCGGACGGCCGCGTGTGCTGTGTGGAGACCCAGACCAAGCTCGAGGAACTGCCTCGCGACGTGCGGGCGTCGGCGTCGAGCCATCTCAACGGCCTGAACGTGACCGAGTGCGTCACTAAGGAATCCAAGGGCGCGACGACCTATGTCGTCGAGGGAAAGAAATCGGGCCAGAAGGTCAGCGTGGAGCTGGACCGCACCGGCAAAGTCATCACCAAGGAAGTCACGTCCAGCAAGTGATCAGAACGGACCATGCAGCAGATCCTCGACATGTTCCTGCACCTGGACAAGCACCTCAGCGGCTTCATCGCCGACCATGGTGCGTGGGTCTACGTGCTGACATTCGGGATCATCTTCGCCGAGACGGGGCTGATCATCCTGCCGTTCCTCCCCGGTGACTCTCTGTTGTTTGCTCTGGGCATGATCAGCGTCTCGGCGCCGCTGGATCAGCTCATTGTCTCGACCGTCGGCACCGGCGCCGCGCTGACCACAAAGCTCAACGTCTGGTGGATCATCGGTCTGCTCGTGATCGCCGCCGTGATCGGCGACGCCGTCAACTACCACATCGGCCGCTTCATCGGCCCGCGCGTGTTCCGTGGCGAGGGCTTGGGCTTCTGGGGCAAGCTGCTCAACCGCAAGCACCTCGACCGCGCCCACGCGTT
>JAIEQQ010000605.1 GCA_019747615.1 Phycisphaerales bacterium | reverse complement strand
AGCAGCGTCGGCGCTGGCGGGAGTTGGCGGGTGCTGCACGCGGCCCACAGAACTGACAACAGCCCGACGGACCTCGTGAACCTGGGAAGCGAAATTTGAGGCATGCAAACTCTAACGACAACCATTGAGTCTCGCGACCCGGGGGATGCAAAGAGAGGGTGAATAGCTCGGATCGAATGGGGCTCCGTCGCTCACGCCAGTCGCCGCCAAGATCGGAGGGGCGGGCGCGTCTCACCCGGTGCGGTCGTGCGACGGCATGTGGTGAGTTGAGTGTCCGTATCCACAGCCCCAACGAACCGATTTTCGGCTGTTCGGCATGGTTCGAAGCGAGATTTAGCCGGTTTACGCGCGACGAGCGAATTCGGGAGTACGAACCCCGGCGCGGCTGGAGCGGTATACCCTCTCTGCCCGATACAACCCCACCTGATGCACCACTCCCTCGTCAAACTCGTCGCGATGCTCCTGCTGATTGTGCAGGGCGCGATCGCGACAGCACCTGGACAGGTCTTGTGCATTCCGGTTCGGGACTGCGATACCCACGAGCACGAGGCGGAGCTGGCATGCGGCCACTGCGATACCGCCTCGTGTGCTCAGATCGGTGAGGAATCGGGCGGCGTAGGCCAGAATCAGGGGACATTCCCCGCAGCCCTTCATCCGAACGACGACTGTGGCTGCCATCTTCATGTGCCGGTGCCGGGTGATGAGCAAGTGCCATCAAGCCCACGGGGCGAGAACCCCGACCTGAGGATGTTCTTCGTCCCCTTGGTGGTGCTGGTCCTGAACTGGGACTGTGAGCCGCCGCGTGCGGTGATTGCTCACTTCCATCCGCCTGATTTCAGCGTTTCCGACCAGGTGCTTGGGCTGAAGGCCACTCGACTGCTCATCTAGTGCCAACGTTTCCGCTCGCTGTCTGCTTCGGAGCTTTGCTCCGACCGACGCGGCGATGTCGTTTTTGCACATCCGCAGGGCATTGAGCCCAAGAGCGGCTTGCCCGTTCACTTCGCCAGTTCACAACTGCAAGATAGGACGCGTTCAGCGTCGTCTTTACGGCGGATTCGCTGGCGAGACCCAGCCCCCTCTTGCTCAGGAGTTCTCGTCCCATGCATCAAGCACTCCCCACACGCTTTTCCGGGAAACCGCCGCTGCGGCTCGGGTTCGTTTCGTTGGCCGCGCTGCTCGTGCTCGTTGCTGGCGGGTGCCAGTCATACGAGCGCCGTCCTCTCGACATTGCGGGCCACCAAGCGGCGTTCCTGGCGCGCACGCCTGAAAGCCCCGAGGTGCAGTCGTTCGCGGCGACCCTCGCGGCCCAAGCCCCGAGTGGTGTCGAGTTCAGCCCGGCTGATGGCATTTCCTGCGCCGAGGCGGAGGTCATCGCCCTCGTCTTCAATGCCGATCTGCGGCTTGCGCGGCTCCGAGCCGGAGTCACGAAGGCGACCGCCGAGAACGCGGGCCTGTGGGAGGACCCCACGGTCAACGTCGATCTAACCCGCATTGTCGAAAGCACGCCGGAGCCGTGGAAGGTGTTCACGAGCGTGGGCATCACCATCCCGATCTCAGGACGGCTGGAGATCGAGAAACAGAGGGCGGGCGTTGAACACGCGGCGGAGCTCGCCCGCGTCGCGCAGAACGAGTGGGCGGTGCGGATGTCCGTACGCCGCGTGTGGAGCGAGTGGTCGGCGCTCGATGCGCAGCTTGAGACGACGCGAGGCTTCATTTCCCGCGTCGATCAGATCCTGTCGGTCGTGGACAAGATGGAGCAGGCGGGCGAGATGGCCCGGACCGAAGCAAGGCTCTTTCGGATCGAGAAAGCAACGAAGGCGGCCGAGCTCGCGGTCCTGGAATCACGGACCCGTGAGGCGGACCTTCGACTGCGCCAGCTGATGGGCATGTCGCCGGACGCCCCGCTGAAGCTTCAATCCGCCGGCATCGGACCCGTGAGGAGCGACTCGCTCAGCATCTCCTCCGGTGTGGCGGGCAGGGCGATGCTGGAGCGTCAGAGTCCCTCGATGCTCGTGGCTGCCGCGGAATACGAGGCGGCCGAGAAGTCGCTCGAACTCGAAGTCCGTAAGCAGTATCCGGACTTGCACATCGGCCCCGGATACGGGCGAGAGGACGGACAGGACCAGGTGCTCCTGGGTCTGTCGGTGCCGATCCCGATTCTCAACGCCAACAGGCAGGGGATAGCCCAAGCCAGAGCCCGACGCGAGGTCGCGCAGGCGGGAGCGGAGACCACCCTCGAGCAGATCCTTGCAGGCGCTCGCGCGGCCGAGGTGCGGCTCCAGGCCGCGACCCAGCGGCGGCAGACGCTGGAAACCGAGATCGTCCCGCTCGTTGACGCCCAGTACACCGATGCGCGGCAGGTGGCCGAGCTCGGCGAGGTCAACACACTGGTGCTTCTGGAGAGCTTGACGCGCCAGCAGGAAGCCAAGGTCAGCCTTGTCGAGGCACGGCGGGACGAGGCCATTGCCGCTGTCGATCTCGAAGAACTCATCGGACCGGCTCCACGAAGCGACGCTCCGCAACTGAAACCCGCGACCCCGAATGAGTCGGGCGTTTCTCCCAGCACACCACCAACAACCGGCGGCGCAGGCCGCTAATCGATCAGCACGAGGATTCCATGAACACCACACGTCCACACATACTGATCGCGACGACTCTCGCTGCCGCACTCGTTCTGGCAGGCTGCGATCGCAAGACCGAGAAACACGCCGATGGCGACGGGCACGACCACGGCGCAGAGTCCGGCGGCTCCGGTGAGGGTGCCGCCGCGGCACCTACCAACCGCGTGGACATCCCCGCTTCTGTTCGCCAGAACCTGGGCATCACATTTGCCAAGGTCGAGTCGCGGAATGTGGCCCAGACGCTCCGTGTCCCGGGGCGGTTCGAGCTCTTGCCGACGGCCCGGCGCGAGTACCGCACACCGCTCTCGGGTCGCGTGGAGATTCTGGTCAGCCAGTACCAGAAGGTCGAGCCGGGCACGCCGCTCTACCGCGTGGACGCGTCGGGCTGGCGGGACCTGCATGAGCAGATCGCCGCCACACGGGCGCGGGCCGAGTCCATGGTCCCGCTGATGGCGGCACAGGCCGAGCACGAGAAGAGTTTGGCCGAGAAGGTGACGTTGTGGCAGGAACGCCTTCAGCAACTGGACGAACTCCGCGGCGCGGGGGGCGGGAGCGCGACGCAGTTCACCGAGGCGCGGGCGACGCTCAACGCCAGCCAGAGCGAACTGGCGGTAGCCAAGGGACGCAGCGCGGAACTCGCGGCGCAGCGGTCGCAGGCCGAGTCTGACCTGCGCTCGCTCACGGCACGGCACGAAGTTCTCACACGCGGCGCGGGCTGCTCCGACGGACACAACACCGACGCTGCGGGCTCGGTCTACACGGTCTGCGCGGTAGAACCGGGGATCGTCGAGACCATCGGCATGACCCCCGGTGCGCTGGCCGAGGAGAACGGATTGGTCTTGACGCTGGTGCAGCCGGAAAAGATCCGGTTCCACGCGCGGGGTCTACAAGCGGACCTGGGCCGGCTCAAGGACGGCCTGCCCGCACGCATCGCCCCGCCGCAGGGCGGGAGCGTGGACCTGCAGGACACGATGACGGGCGTGCTGCAACTGGGCCTGGGCGCGGAGGCCGACGAGCGCACGGTGGACCTTTTGGTCACGCCCGAGTCGCTCGCGGGCTGGGCACGCAACGGTGTGTCTGGACACATGGAAATCACGCTGGCGGGTGGGACGGCGGAACTGGCCGTGCCCAACTCGGCGGTGGTACGCGACGGGGCACGGGCCATCATTTTCCGCCGCGACCCCGCGGACCCGGAAAAGGCGATCCGCATGGAGGCGGACATCGGGCTTTCCGACGGCCGCTGGGTCGTCATCGCCAGCGGC
>JAIEQQ010000194.1 GCA_019747615.1 Phycisphaerales bacterium | reverse complement strand
GTTCGGTCGCCCGCCGCCGCCCGGCGCCGCGTTGCCGCCGGGCGCTTGGGGGGTTTGGGTCGGTGTGGTTGCGCCGGGCGTGGTCGCTGGGGTCGTGGGCGTGGTGGCGGCGGCGCTGGGCAGGGCCTTTGGCAGCGGCGTGCGATCCAGCGCGACCACGGTGCGCGCCGTGGCGCTCACCACGGCGTTGCCGTTGCCGCCGGTGGCGACGACGCTGATCCGCACGGCGTGCGGATACCCGTCGGTATCCGAATCCCACGTCGTCGTCCACACGCCGTCGTCGCTGGCCGCCTCGATCCGCAGGCCCGTGACGCCGTCGATCAGCGGGGACGCGACCCCGCCGCTGTCCAGCAAACCATCCGGCAGCGGGTCCGCTCGCTTCCACAAACTCAGTCCCGCGGCATCCGGCTCCGGGCGCAGGGCATATTGCACCTCGTGGATCGGGCTCTCGGGCTGATCGGAGATCGCGCGAACCGGGCGCAGCGAGTTCACCAGCATCAGCACTTGATCAGAATCGCCCGGCTGCACGCCGGTGGGCGACGGCGCAGCGCCACCGGGCGTGAGCCTGAAGAGCACGTGCACCGGCTCGTGCTCGCGAGCAAGCTGCCGCACGTCGCGCGCGACCAGTTCCACCGCGGTCATCGCGCGGCTCATCGCCTCCTGACGCGCCGCGGACGACGCGCGCGTCTTCACCGCGCGCACGATCACCAGCGTCGTCGCGCCCGCGATCAGCGTGATGATCACCGACGCCACGATCAGCTCGACCAGCGTGAACGCGCGAGGGCTCGTTTTCAGGTTGGCACGCGACCGCCGGCTCATTGCGTGGACTCCGGCACAAGTTCCGTTGGCACAGTTCGCGCCGGATTGGCTACCGGCCCGGTGCGCGGCGCCATCAGCGTCTGCACGCTGACCTTCTCATCACGCCCCGAAGGGCTGCGCCACGAGATCACCGCCTGCACCATGTAGGGCTCGCCGCCTGCGCCGCCGCTGAGCGTGAGCGCGTATGAGTAGGCCTCGAACGGCGGGTCGCACGCGCCTGAGACCGGAAACGTCGCGCCGTAGTCGTCCGGCCCGCGGGCGAGCACGAGGTTGAGCTGCTCATCGGCGAGCATCGCGCCGATCTGCATGCGCTCGCCCTGGCTCTGGCTGCCGATGGACTGCGCCGTCAGGCCGACGATCACCGCCAGCGCGACGCCGAGGATGATCGTCGCGACGATCGCATCAATGAGCGCGACGCCGGAGCGAGAGCGGCGATTGGCGCGTGTGTTCACCATGCCTTGTCCCGCTTTCCGGCGGCGTCAAGGTCCTCGCCTCGTGTCTGCAGGGGCATAAACTTGCGGGCGCTGGCGATCGAGCGAACGCGTGCGACCGGCTCGTTGGATGGAAGATCGATCTGATACGCCGGTGCTTCATCACCTGCGAGATCTTCTCGCACAAGCACGATCGACACCACCGGGCGCGCCCGCCCGGGTTGAAACTCGAGCTGATACGGAGCGCCCGCGTTGCCGTTCATCGTGGTGACGGGGATCGATCGTCCATCCACCACCAGGGCCGAGAGGCGCGTGGACGCAAGCGTAACCGGGCGCACCAGCGGCATGAGCTTCCAATGCTCTGCGTTCGCGTTGGTCGAGGATGTTGTCGATGACGTCGACGTCGCGTCTGCCTGCATGAGCAGCGAGAGACGGCGCGCGTCCGGCTCGTACTGCAACGCGACCACTTGCCCGCTGAGCGTCAATCGCTGGCCCAGCGACGACATCAATTGACGCACGCTCTCGCTCTCGGCCGCGGCGGCCCGGTCGCGCGTGCCGCCCATGCGGGGCAGCGCAACCGCGGCGAGGATCCCGATGAGGATGATCACGACGATCATCTCGACCATCGAAAACGCACGCGCCGAAGCCGCGCGCCGCACCGCAAGCCAGCTCACGCCGGGCTTGACCGTCGCGAGATGTGGCGTGCGTCGTGTCATCGATTGCTGTGGACGGTGAGCATCACGAAACGAGAGTCGTTGCGCGGGAAAGCGACTTTCAGCCGTCACTCGCCAGGCGCACGCTGACACGCGAAGTCTCACGGCTTGATGACGTCCTTCGCCTCGCCCTCGCCGCCGGGCTGCTTGTCGCTGCCATAGCTGACGATGTCGAAGTCTTTGTTCCGCTGACCAGGCATGACCAGCACGAAGTTACTGCCCCAGGGGTCCACGAGGTCCTCCGATTTCTGGACATAGCCGCGCCATTTGTCCGCGGGCACATCGCTCGGACGCTCGACCAGGAACATTAGGTCTCCGGTGCTGGGCGGCTGCCCGCAGTCGGCCATGTAGATCGCCACCTGCTGCGCGAGCATCGCGGCGTTGGCCTCCGCCGCGGCGATCTTGCTTCGCCCGACGTTCCCAAACAGTCGCGGCGCGATGATCGCCGCGAGCACGCCGATGATGATGACCACGACGATGATCTCGACGATCGTGAACGCGCGGCGCGAGGCGCGTGACGTTTGCTGATTCCGATGGCCCATACGAGAACTCCTGAGTACGAAAAGCCGAGTGAACGAACCGACCGCCTCCAACAGACTAGAGCTTCCCCGCGGCGTCCTGCAGTTGCAGCAGCGCCAGAAGAATCGCCAGCACAACAAACCCGACAACGCACGCCAGCCCGACCACCAGGATCGGCGGCAGGATCGTCGTGATGACCTTGACCCGTGTCTCGGTGCGCCCCTCCATCGCCGTCGCCGCCTGGCTCAGCAGGTCCGGCAGCTTGCCGGATCGCTCACCAAGGCTCACGATCTGCACCAGGAGCGGCGGGAACAGGCCGGTGCTCTCCAGCGGGCCGGCGATGGTCTTACCGCCGGCGACCTGCTCGCACACCGAATCCATCGCGCGGCGCATGACCATGTTGCCGAGGGTGGCGCTTGTGAGCCGCAGCGCCGTCAGCACCGGCAGGCCCGCCTTCACGAGCGTGCCGAGCGTGCGAGTGAATCGCGCTACCGCCGCGTCGCGCACCAGAGCGCCCATCAGCGGCAGCGAGAGCATCACGCGATCGATCGCCAGCCGCCCGCCGGGCGTCGCACGGACTCGGAAGTACGCCAAGAGCGCGATGCACGCGCCGCCGATCATCGCCCACCAGTAGTTCAGCACGATGCCCGCGAAGCCCTGGACCACCAGCGTCGGCCAGGGCAGCGAGATGTTCTGGCCCTCGAAGGGCTTGAGGACGCTGGGCACGATGAACGTCGTCACGATGATGATCGCGACGCCCGAAAGCACCAGCAGGATCAGCGGGTACAGCGTCGCGCTTAGCAGCGAGCGACGCAGGCGCAGATCCTTCTCGACGAGTTCGGCCGTCTGCTGCAGGATCTCACCGATGCGACCCGACGCCTCGCCGGCGCGCACGAGATTGATGATCAGCTCGTTGAACGGCTTGCCCCACGTGCGGCACGCCTCGGCCAGCGTCCCGCCCTGTTCGACACGGTTGATCAGGTGATTCAGCATCGCCTTCTGCGCCGGCGTCCGCCCGGACTTGCCGAGTGTCCGCAGTGCTGGAATCAGCGGCAGGCCCGCCTGGAGCGCCGTCGCAAGTTCACTGATGAACGAAGCGGTCTCGGAGAGCGACATCGCGCCGAACATGCCGCCGCGATACGACGGGTTGGCGAGCGCCGTGGCGACCGCGACGCCGGCCTTTGCTCCGTCCAACGCCAGGCCCACCCCGGGCACGTTCGCGGCATCGGCCGCTGCGCCCGCGATCGTCAGCCCCGCCTTCGCGGCCTCGGACGCGCTCTTGCCGGGATCGCCAAACTGAGCGGCGCCGCGCCCGTTCGAACGCGAGCCGGATGACTTCACCTCTTCGAGCGTCGCGGGCGTGAAGCCGCGGCCCATCAGCTCGCGC
>JAIEQQ010000588.1 GCA_019747615.1 Phycisphaerales bacterium | reverse complement strand
TCGATGACCGCGGCCAGATCGCGCAACTCGCCATCAACCTTGACCGCCAGCGCGTCCTTGGCCAAGCGCGGCCCGATCTTCATCGCGACATCAAGGCCGGTGGGCGGCGCGTCAAAGGGAAGGGTCTTGCCGTCGGGAAGGGTGATGGTGGGCATGGTCAAATTTCCAAATGGCCAAATTTCCAAATTGCCAAATGAGGCGGGAAGGCAGGGAGGTGCGGGGCGAAGGGGACGGGGCGGAAACAGAACAGCCCGGCGATGGGTGCCGGGCTGTGAGGGATCGGTCAGATCGCGGCCGCGGCGGGGGCTCAGTGTTGAGTTCGCGTCGTGGTCGTCGTCGTGCTGGTCTGGCGGGCGGCGTGTGACATGAGGCGGAGTTTAGGCGCGGAGGAGGATGCGAAAACCGGCTTGGGGTTCCCGGGGCGTCGATCACGATGTGGTCACTTTGACTTCCGCATCGCGGCTTTCTTCGTGGCTCGGCGTGCCTTTGTTCCGTTCGAGCGTTGGCCGCTTGCAGAATCGAGTGGCAGCTTGACCGAGGTCACTTTCCATCGCGTCGGAGTGATCGCATCGAACTCCAGCACCGTTCCGTCCGGCCACGGGCTGGGACCGGAGAGTTGAAGAGTATTGCCCTCGATTACGCCGCGGATCGCCATGGCGAAAGTGTAACCGGAGCGAGCGCGGCCTCGCGACCGTGCGGATGTAACCCAGCATTCCCGGAAGCTCAGCTCGGGATCTATGCGCTCACCTCGCCCCTGCACACCCAATCGCCTGCCAGCCCTACCGGTGCCAAGCCCGCACTACCATTCTGCGGAGGCACCGAACATGCTGCTGTTGAATGCCCAGGCCCGTCTTCGCTCGCCGCTGGCTCGCGTGGTGAATCGCGTCGTGCTCGTGCTGAGCGCGTGCGTGCTGCTGGCGGGCAACATCGTGATCGCCAATGAGAACGCCAGCGCCGCCCAGCCGGCCGGCGCGAACTCCGGCACAGCGCCCGCGGCATCCGTGCCCAGCGCCGGCATCCCCGCGGCTCGATACGCCGAGAAACTCGTCGTCATCACGATCGATCGCCCGATCGACTCGCACCTTCAGGCCAGCTTCGAGCGCCGGCTTCGCGAAGCGGAGGAATCCGGAGCCAGCGGCGTCATCGTCGAGCTCGACACCCCGGGCGGCGAAGTTGGTGCCGTGCTCGGCATCTGCAACGCCATCAAACGCTCCAAGATCACGAACATCGTCGCGTGGGTACGCCCCACGGCGTACTCGGGCGGTGCGCTGATCGCCCTGGCCTGCCGCGAGATGATCATCTCCGATGGCGCGACGATGGGCGACGCGCTGGTGATCACCATGAGCTTCGGGATGCTCAACCGCCTGCCTGAGGGTGAGCGACAAAAAGTCACCGCGCCGCTGATGGCCGAGGTCGTCAACTCCGCCCGGCTGCGCGGCTATGACGAGAAGCTGGTCCAGGGCGTCGTCTCGCTCGGTGTCGAGCTGTGGATGATCGAATCCGTGGACTCGCCCGGCACGTTCCTGTTCATCGATCGCGCGGAGTACAAGCTGATCTTCGGACGCGAGCCGGACGCCTCGTCGGCAACGCTGACCGGCGCTTCGCCGATTCCCGAGAGTGTTCGCAAGCAGGGCGAGATCGATCTGCCCGTCAGCAGCGCGCCGGACCCAAACCGGGACCCGGAGAAGCCCGGCCGCTTCAAGATGCCCTCGGGCGAGCTGCCGCGCGATCCCGATGCCTCACCCTTTGTCCCGGCGGGAACCGCGATGAACCCCGAGGCCCAGGCCTCCACCGATCGCCGGATGCAGGGCCGCTCCAACCGGCCAACGCTCTCGGCCGCCGATCAGGGCAAGTGGAAAGTCGTTGAGTACGTCGCCGACGGCCGCGGCATCCTCACGATGAAGTCCGACCAGCTCTTCCGCTACGGCTTCGCAAAGACCGGGCCGACCGCCAATGGCACCATCAACACCGACGAAGAGCTCCGCGCCTTCACCGGTGCCAAGACCATCGTCCGCCTGGACATGAACTGGGCGGAAAAGATCGGCGCGTTCCTGGACAACATCGTCATCAAGGGCATCCTGGTGATCGTCTTCCTGCTGGCGATGTTCATCGAGATGACGCACCCGGGCGTGATCCTCCCCGGTGTCGTCGCGGTCATCGCCCTCGTCCTGCTCATCGCCCCGTCGTTCATGGCCGGATTTGCCAACTGGTGGGCCGTCGTCGCCGTCGTGGCTGGCATTCTCTGCATCGCGGCGGAGATCTTCATCCTGCCGGGCTTCGGCGTCTTTGGCATCCTCGGGCTCATCGGCCTCTTCGGCGGGCTCGTCGGTCTGCTCATCCCCGCCGGTGGCGAGCTCTTCCCGCAAGACGGCGGCTCATCGAAGCTGCTCTCGGCGGTCGCGACGCTCTCGATCGGCACAGTCTCGGCGCTGGTGGGGATGTACTTCGTCGCCAAGTACTTCGGCAGCCTGCCGCTGTTGAATCGGCTGGTCCTGCAAGACCCAAGCAGCGACTCGGGCGACGGACCGTCGGGCGTGACGTCCGGCGATGACTTCACGGCCTTGGTCGCGCTGGGCGACATGGGCACCAGCACGACGCCGCTGCGCCCCAGCGGGCGCGCTCGCTTCGGTGAAGACCTCGTCGACGTCGTCAGCGAGGGCGGCTTCATCGGGCCGGATCAGCCCGTCCGCGTCATCGCGGTTGAGGCCATGCGCGTGGTCGTTGAGAAGGCCTGAGCTGGCCCGCCGTTGCGAAAACGAGCCCCCATTCAAGTGCCACCGCGCGATCTCGATCTGCGCGCCGACGGCGTACGATGATCGCATGGAGTACCTGCTGTTTTGGGGCTTTGGGCTCATGGCGGTCGCCGTGCTGCTCATGGTGATCGATATCTTCGTCCCCAGCGCCGGCGTGCTGACGCTCACGGCCGTGGTCGTCGCGATCGCCGGCGGCGTCTGCCTCTGGATGCACTCGCCGACGTTCGGCCTCATCGGCACGGGCCTGATCGTCTTCGGCGGCCCAACGCTCTTCTTCGTTGGTCTGAATCTGATGCCGCACACGCCGCTGGGCAGAAAGCTCGTCCTTGGCAGCGATGACCCCGGCGCCGACCGCGCCCCGCCCGCGGCGGACCCGATGCTGGCGCTGATCGGCCAAGAGGGCTTCGTGACGACCGATCTGCGCCCCGTCGGCACCGTGCGCATCGAGAACACCAAGTACGACGCGCTGGCCGAGAGCACGATGGTCCGCGCCGGCGAGCGCGTTCGCGTCGTCTCGATCGTCGACGGCGGCACGCTCAAGGTCCGCCCGATCGCGTGAGGTGGCCCTGCCTCTCCGAGGCCGGGAAGCACGCGCCGCCCTCACTCGCCAAACACGCCCCAACGAGCAACGCCCCGCGCGCGTGATACGCTTGCCGCTATGGCCGATGCCACACCGGTGCTCCCCTACAAAATCGCCTCACTCTGCGACCTGCGTGATCGCGATGGCCGCGTGCTGTTGCTGCGTCGTGTGAAGCCGCCAAACCTGGATCTCTGCTCGCCCATCGGCGGCAAGCTGGACATGCACACCGGCGAATCGCCGACAGAGAACGCCCAGCGAGAGATCCACGAAGAGGCCGGCGTGCTGATCCCGCTTGATCGGATCGTGCTCAGCGGCATGATCTCCGAGAAGGCCTTCGAGAGCCGCGCACACTGGCTGATCTTCTACTACCGCGTGCTGGGCGCGGTCGATGTCGCCCCGCAGGACACCCGCGAGGGCCGCTTGGATTGGTTCCACCCCCACGAGATTGACGCGCTTCCCCTCCCGGAATCTGATCGCCAGATCATCTGGCCCCTCATCCGCACCCACGCGGCGGATTTCGACGCCGGGC
>JAIEQQ010000385.1 GCA_019747615.1 Phycisphaerales bacterium | reverse complement strand
GATGACGATAAACGCGATGCCCCAGGCGTGTCTCGCGGCGCGATGAGAGGCCGGGCTGAGGACGTTCACGAGGTGAATCCTTCGTTGCGGGTGGTCAGAGCACAGAGAAGCACACGCCTTGGCCCGGTAGCATACCGCCATGAGCAGCGAGCCCGACATTCGGATCAGCGAGCCGATCTGCGCGGTGTTCCGGCGGCAGCTGCGTCATGAAGGTCTGAAATACACGCCCGAGCGGGCGAGAATTCTTGACGTTGTGCTGGGCATGCATGGGCCGTTTGTGACCGACCGTCTGATCGCAGTCCTCAAAGAGCGAGCCGGCGCGGGCGCGATTGAGGCGCGCGTGAGCAAGGCGACGGTCTATCGCACGATCAAGCTTCTGCAAGATGCCGGGATCATCCAGCAGGTGCTCTTTAATGCGGACGTCGCCCACTATCAACTGGCCTATGGCGAGCAGCCCGTGGGCGTGCTGGTCAATACCGATACCAACGAGATCACGCAGTTTGATGCGCCGGAACTGATCGAGATCGCACGCAGGCAGTGCGCCCAGCGCGGCTT
The DNA here is from genome assembly GCA_019747615.1 of Phycisphaerales bacterium. The sequence continues at coordinate 3,295 of JAIEQQ010000385.1, read as the reverse complement.
GGTGCTGCACGGGCAACGGCTGGTGGTTTACGCGTCGAAAGCCTGAACCCGAGCGCGTGGTTGCCGGTACCATCCATCTCGCGTGGCAACCACCCCCCCCACCTCGAACCCCGGCTCGAACGACCCGCAGACCGCCACGCCGGCGGCGGCGAGCGGTAGTGGCGGCGGTACCCGCCTGCCGCTGGGCGATGCGCAGCTCTATCTGCACCCGCACACGCTGTCTCGCCTGGGCACGCTGGAGCTCCGGGCCAAGATGATCGTCGAGGGCGTGATGAGCGGTGCGCACCGCTCGCCCTACCACGGCTACAGCGTCGAGTTTGCCCAGCACCGGCCGTATGTCGCCGGCGACGACATCCGCCATCTGGATTGGAAGGTCTTCGGGCGTACCGACAAGCTCCAGCTCAAGCAGTATCAGCAGGAAACCAACCTCGACCTGGTCATCCTCGTCGATTCGTCGGGCTCGATGCGCTACGGCTCGCGATCGTTTGAAGACGCCAGCGGCGCCGGACGCAAGACCAGCCCCGACGGGCGTTCGCACTGGAGCAAGTACGACCACGCCACCGCAGTCGCGGCGGCCATGAGCTACATCTGCCTGCAACAGGGCGATCGCGTCGGGCTCGTGAGCTTCGCCGATGAAGTCCGCTCGTGGATGAAGCCCAGCAGCGCCCACGGCACATGGCGGCAGATGGTCGGCGTGCTCTCGGGCACGCCGGTGGATCGGCCGACGGATCTGGTGCGCGTGATCGAGCAGGTGCTGGCGAAGCTGACCAATCGCTGCCTCATGGTGCTGATCAGCGATTTGTTTGAAGACCCGCAGAAGATCCGCGGGGCGCTGAGCCGCGTGAAGTTCCGTGGGCACGACATGATCATGGTCGAGGTGCTGGATCGGGCCGAGCGAGAGTTTGATCTTGATGGCGAGGCGCCGTTTCAGGGGCTCGAGGGCGAGCCGACGATCCGCGTGGACCCTCGCGCGATCCGCGAGGCGTATTTGGAAGCGCTGAACACGCATCTGGCACAGATCGAGAAGACGGCGCGCGGCTTCGGCTTTGACTACATGGTGGTTTCGACGCACGACTGGCTGGGCCCGCCGCTGAGCGCGTTCCTGGCGGCGCGCGACGCGAAGATCGGAAGGATGAAGAGAGGGTAGAGGGAGCCGCCAGCTTTCAGCCTTCAGCCTTCAGGTCAGTCGTCAGTTTTCAGCAGACAGGCTTGCGTTCGCACTTCGTTGTTTTCGTTCTCGTTCGCTCCCGGCCGCTCAACACTCGAAACTCGGTACTCGCGACTCGCGACTTCTGTACTCCCCTTGCCCTTCCTCCACCCCTCCATCCTGATCGCCGGCGTGCTCGCGATCAGCGTGCCGATTCTCATTCACTTGCTCATGCGCAGGCGGCGCCAGCCGGTGATGTGGGGCGCGATGCGGTTTGTGATGCAGGCGTACCGCAAGACCCAGCGGCGTTTGCTCCTGCAACGCTGGCTGCTGCTCGCGGCCCGCTGCCTTTTGCTGGCGGCCCTGGCGATCGTGCTCGCCCGCCCGCTCGTCGGTGGCTCGGGCGCTCGCTCGGGTGATGGACGGACGCTGCACCTGGTCATTGACAACTCGATCGCCTCGGGCGTTCGTCGCGATGGACGCACCGCTCTAGAGGAACACCGCGCCGTCGCGCTGCGACTGCTCGCCACCCTCGGCGCGAGCGATCGCGTCTCGCTCTTCGCGGCCGGCGGGCCCGCGGCGGCGCTGGTCTGGCCGCCAAGCTCAGACCTCGCGAGCGTTCGCGAGTTGATCGAGGGCCTGAAGCCCAACGACGCCGGCGCGGACCTGCGGACGCCGCTGACGACGATTAGCGGCGCGTTTGACCCGACGACGCCCAGCGGCACCGCATCAACCCACACGCTCTGCGTGCTGTCGGACTTTGCGTCGGGCGCGCTGGATCTTCGCGCCGGCGCGCCGAAGCTGCCGCCGGGCGTGCGTGTGCTGGCGACATCACCGCCATCGCAGGCGAGCGGCAACGTGGGCATCGCGAGCGTGAACTCGTCGCGCAACGTGCTGTTCGCCGGCGACGCCGCGGGGGCTTCGACAATTACCGTGTCGCTGGTGCGATCCGGGTCGATCGTGAACGAGGCGGGCACCAGTGATGTGAAGCTGTCGCTGGAATCAAGCCGCGAGACGCCGGGCGTGCCCGGCACCGGCTCGCTGAGCACGGGGCGTGTGCGATGGGCACCGGGCCAGCGGGCCGCGGCGGTCTCGATCGCGGTGGACGACCTGGCCCGACTGGCCGGGACAAACACGACGCCGATCGTCCGCGCGAGCATCGGTGGTGATTCACTGGTCGCCGATGACGCGTTCCGCCTGCCCCTGAGCGCTAAGGGGGCGCTGCGTGTGGGCCTGGTGGGCGAGCCGCCGGTGGCGTCTCGCGCGGGGGGCGGCGCAAGTGGCGGGGGCGGCGCGATCGATGCGTTCAGCCCGGTGCAGTGGATCAACGCCGCGCTGCGACCGACGGACGGCGCGGGGATCGAACTCGAAGAACTCGATGCGCTCTCGCTCGATACGCCTCGCTTGGCGAGGCTTGATGCGTTGATCATCACCACGCCTGACCGGCTGGACGCGACGGCGTGGACGCGTGTCGGCGCGTTCGTTCGCGCTGGCGGGCTGCTGATCTTCACGCCCACGGCGGGGCTCGACGCGCACGCGTGGGTCGATGCGATGCGCCGCGCGATGCCGCTGGGCTGGACGCTCGAAACCAGCGTCACCGATCTGACGACGAGCGCGACGCCCTCTCGCGTGCTACCGATCGGGCCAAGCGATGACGCATCGGACCCCGTGGACCTGCTCTCAGGCGTGCGGCGAGAGATGGACGATCTCACGCGGAGCGTCAGCGTCACGCGGTTGCTGAAGGCGAGCGTCGATCGCGCGCCGGCCGACGCCCGCACCGCCGACAGCGGCCCGCGCGGCGTCTCGACACTTCTGCGACTCTCGACCGGCGAGCCGCTGATCCTCAGCGGCGGCCTCGCGAGCGCGACTCCGCCGACGGAAACACCGACTGGCGCGACGCGCTCGACCTCACCGGACTCGACCGCGACCGCGGCGTTGGGCGCAGCCGCGCCGGTTGCACAAGCGGCCACGCCGCCGAGTACCGGGCAGGTGGTCTACATCGCCAGCGCGTTCAGCGCTCGCTGGACGGATCTGCCATCCAAGCCGCTGATGGTGCCGCTGATGCAGGAGCTTGTGCGTCAGGGCGTGTCGCAATCTCGCCCGGCGCAGTGGAGCACTGCGGGCGCGACGCCGAGCCTGCCGACGGGT
>JAIEQQ010000580.1 GCA_019747615.1 Phycisphaerales bacterium | reverse complement strand
GTGTCGCGTTCAGCAGCTTGGCGTAACGCTCCAGGTCCTGCGTGCTGACCGCCTGCATTTCACCACCCATACCGCCGCCCATCATGCCGAATCGGGCGCGCCCACCGCCGCCACCACCCCCGGGCTGCGCGTGCACCGTCGCGGTCGTTCCGACGACGACCAGGAGCGCGAGCCCCGTCAAAAGTGTGCGGGCAAGGTTGGACGTGCGGCGTGAAAAGATCATTCGAGTCCTCCAGAGGAACGTGTCAATCGTCCACAGCCCGCGGCACGCTCTCGCGCGTCCGGAAGGCCGCCAAAGCAAACATCGGCCGGCACACCGCCAGCCGAACATCGACCCCACTCCCTGTTCAACGTCTGACCCCAACACTTATTGCCCGCGCGACGACGGGTTGCGACTTCGATCTGGAACGCGAGTCAGAACCAGCCCCGCGTGGCCCTTGATCAGGTCGCCGCCATCGCCGCCGCCTGCGACTGAAATGTCGCGGGCTTGCGGTCCTGCATCATCTGAATGAACGCGTCAAACAAGTAGGCTGAATCGTGAGGCCCCGGGCCCGCTTCGGGGTGGTATTGCACGCAGAAGACCGGCCGATCCGTCAGTCGGAAGCCCGCCAGCGTGCCGTCATTCAGATGAATATGTGTCGCCTCGGCGCCGACGCTCGCGAGGCTCGCCGGATCAACCGCAAAGCCGTGGTTCTGGCTCGTGATCTCGACGCGCCCGCTCAGCAGGTTCTTGACCGGCTGATTGGCCCCGCGATGGCCAAAGGGCAGCTTAAAGGTCTTGGCCCCGACGGCCAAGCCCAAGAGCTGATGACCCAAGCAGATTCCAAATGTCGGCGGAACGGACTTGGGCGAGGCCGACAGCACCTCGCGAAGCGTGCGGATCGTTGCCTCGACCGCCGCGGGGTCACCGGGGCCGTTACTGATGAAGAGGCCATCGACCTCACCGGCATCAAACTGCCGGCGGATCTCGGCGGCGCTGACATCGTGCGGCACGAGCTTGATCTGGCAGCCGCGATCGGCGAGGTTGCGGAGGATGTTGTTCTTTGCGCCGCAATCCAGCGCCAGCACCTTGTAGACGCGAGAGCCCGCAGTCCGCGCTGGCGTCGGGTGGCCCTGATGGCCGGTCACATCGCGCCAGGAGCCGAGCGTCTCGCTCCAGGTCTGGTTGTTCGTGCAGCCGACCAGCGGCACCAGGTTCTGGCCCGCCATGCTCGGCGCGTTTCGCGCTCGCGCCACGAGCGCATCCTGCGTGATCGTCTCATCATCGGTGATCACGCCCTGCATCACACCGACGCTGCGGAGCCGGCGCGTCAGCGCGCGAGTATCAACCTCGGCCAGCGCTAGGACGCCCGCCTTCGCCAGATACTCATCCAGGCCCATATCGCTGCGGAAGTTGCTGGCCAGTCGCGACAGATCCTTGATTACGAAGCCGGAGACCTGCACCTTGCGGCTCTCGATGTCGTGGGCGTTCACGCCGTAGTTGCCCACCTGGGCCACCGTCATCACCAGGATCTGCCCGGTGTATGACGGATCTGTGAGGGCTTCCTGATAGCCCGTCATCGCGGTGTTGAAGACGACTTCGGCGCTCACGACGAGCTTTCGGCCCACCGCCCCGAACGCCAGGCCCGTGAATACCGAGCCATCTTGGAGCGCCAGACGCCCGACACGGCGCGCTGCGCCCCGATCACCTTGATCCGCGAGTGATTGATCCATGCGGCCAGTATAGAACGCGCACCCGCTGTGCTGCATACGTTGACACTGATCGTGTCATCTCTCTTCAGCACCCATCCCGAACCGACGCTCCCGCGCGACGCCCGTCTCGTCCGCGTCAGCGTCAGCCGCGGCATCGACAAGGGCGCCGACCTCCGCGAATCGCTGCTCACCTACGCCCTGCCCTCGGGCACCGACGCCCAGCCGGGCCAGCTCGTCAAGGTGCCACTGGGCCGAACGAACAAGGCCTCGTCCGCCGTGGTGATCGAAGTCGGCGGTGCCGAACTGCTCGGCGAGCTGTCGTTCGCCAAACTCAAACGGGTCATCGCGGTGACATCCGCCGTGCTGCCCGGCACGCTGCTGGACCTGGCCAAGTGGATGTCCCACTACTACGTCTGCCCGCTGGGCATGGTGCTGCAATCGCTGCTCCCCGCGGCGGTCAAACGCCAGGTCGGCCGAGCGCTCGTCACGCGCTACACCCTCAGCCCCGATGTTGAAGATCGCGTGAGCGCCATCGGCAAGCCCACCAAACGCACGCTCGACGCGATCTCGCGTCTCCGCTCCCTTTCGAGTGATCGCTGGCCCGCCAAGGCCAAGTCGCTCCACATCGAGTGCGGTATCTCCGGCCCGATGCTGAAGAAGCTCGTCGAACTTCGCGTGCTCGACGCGACGGTTCGCGAAGAGATTTCGGCCACCGGCGAATCGCTTGACGCTTTCGCCCCGCCGCCCGGCGGGCCTGCATCGGCCCGCCCCACGCCCACCGCCGAACAGTCGCACGCGATCGACGGCCTCGAACGGGCTCTGGGCTCCTTCTCGGCCCACCTCCTGCTCGGCGTCACCGGCTCGGGCAAGACCGAGGTGTATCTGCGCGTGATCGAGACGATGCTCTCCCGCGACTCGAACTCCAGCGCAATCGTGCTCGTCCCCGAGATCGCGCTGACGCCGCAGACCAGCTCACGCTTCATCGAGCGCTTCGGAGCAACCGTCGCAGTGCTGCACTCGGGCCTCAGCGCCTCGCAGCGCAACGCCCAGTGGGCCCTGGCGGCCTCCGGGCGCGTCCGCGTCGTCGTCGGCGCGCGCTCGGCGATCTTCGCGCCCGTCGCCAAGCTCGGCATCGTCATCGTCGACGAGGAGCATGATCAGTCGTACAAGCAAGACCAGCTCCCGCGATATCACGGGCGCGATGTCGCGGTCAAGCGTGCCCAGCTCGAAGGTTGTCCGGTGGTCATGGGCAGCGCCACGCCCTCGCTAGAGAGCTACGCCAACGCGATCGCCAATGAGAAGCGGTACGCCTTGTGGCGGCTGCCGACGCGGGCCAACGGCGCGCGCATGCCGCGTGTGGAGATCGTTGATCTGACGATGGAGCGGAAGCTGCGGTCGCAGCTAGACCCCGGGCAGTGGCGCTCTCGCCAGCTTCACCTGCTGGGCCCGACGCTGGAGACCGCGATCGATCAGACCCTCGCCGCCGGCGGTCAGGCGATCCTCCTGCTCAATCGTCGCGGCTATGCGAACTACCTCTGCTGCCCGAGCCCCACGTGCGGCTGGCTGATGCGCTGCGACCACTGCGACGCAGCGAGCGTGCTGCACATGCACCAGGACATCCGCGCCCGCAGCGACGGTTTCGTGCGATGCCATCACTGCCTCGCCGAGCAACTGCTGCCCAAGCGCTGCCCGCTGTGTTCAAAGGACATCAACACCTTCGGCCTCGGCACGCAGCGCGTCGAAGAGGAACTGCAGCGGAAGTTCCTGCACACGCGCAACCTCAAGCTCGGCAAGACACTCCTTCGGGCCGACTCGGACACCATGTCCACCGCGAAGGACTACTTCGAAGCGCTCGACCGCTTCGCGCGGGGCGAAGTCCGCGTCCTGCTGGGCACGCAGATGATCGCCAAGGGTCTGGACTTCCCGAACGTGCGCCTCGTCGGCGTCGTGCACGCCGACACCTCGCTGAATCTCCCGGACTTCCGCGCCGCGGAACGCACCTTCCAACTCGTCGCCCAGGTCGCCGGTCGTGCCGGTCGCGGCACCATGCCCGGTCGCGTGATCGTCCAAACCATGAACCCCCGTGAGCCGTCGATCGTGCTGGCATCGCAGCACGACTTTGAGGGCTTCGCCGCCAGAGAACTGGAGATCCGGCG
>JAIEQQ010000567.1 GCA_019747615.1 Phycisphaerales bacterium | reverse complement strand
CCAATGGGGGGGGTGCGGTCTGTTGGGTGGGGCAGATCTGGGGGGCGGGGCCGGTTACGTTGGCGCGGCATGGCCGCGACGGCTGAAGCGCGCTGGCAGGGCGGGGTGGTCTGTGCGATGTCGCGCGATGAAACAAGACAGGCCGCCCGTGCGGGCGGCCTGTCGTGGTTCTCGGAGTGGGTGTTGCGAGTTGCCGAGAGGCGAGTCGCGCGATGAAGCGATCGATCACGGCGCGAGCGGCTCGCGTGGTGATTGCGAGACGATCAGGTTCGCAGGAGCTGCAGCACGTTCTGCGACTGTGAGTTGCTGAGCTGCAGCACGCTGGTGCCGGCGCTGGAGAGGACCTGAGCGCGGGAGAGCTCGCTGGTCTCGGCGGCGAAGTCCGCGTCGCGGATCACCGAGCGCGAAGCGGTGAGGTTCTCGATCGCGGCCTGGAGCGAGCGGACGTTGGTGTCCAGCGTGTTTCGCTCCAGCGCACCGAGTCGCCCGCGTTGTAGGGAGATCTCGTCGATGGCTTGCAGGAGGACCTTGGTGGCGGTTTCGAAGTTGCCGCTGTTGAGGTCGTTCTTGCCGCCGGAGCGGATGGAGTCCAGGAACTGAAGTGCGCCGTTGTTCAGCACGCCGCCGAGGCGTGATGCCGCGATCGAGGGGATGCCGACGTTGATCTGCTGGGAGGAGTTGATGTCGCCGCCGAGCTGGTAGAGGGCGCCGCCGCCGGTGACGTAGAAGGTGGAGGTGGAGGCATTCGTGGTTGCGAAGGACTGGGTGAGCTGGAGCTCGAGCGAGAGGCTGCTGGCGTTGGGCAGGCTGATGGAGAGACCCTTGCCTGTGCCCAGTGCGCCGTTGACGATGGCGAAGACGTCGCGCCCGGTGTCCCGCGAAGCGGCGACGAGCGCACCGGAGCCGATGAGGGTGGGGATCGCGGCCGCGGTGGGGACGGCGGCGTTGTTGTTCAGCGCGTAGGTCTGGAAGAAGCCGCCGGCGCCGACTCGGTCGATCTGTTTGACGCTGATGAACTCGGCGGAGCCGAACTCCTGCGAACTGAAGACGAGGCCCGAGTTCTGGTTGGCGTTGTTCAGCGTCGCCGACACGCCCGTGGCGGCCTTGAACTGATTCACCGCGTCGCGAACCTCGGTGAGCGTGGTGCCCGAGAGGAACTGGATGACCTGGACGCCCTTTGCGCCCGCGACTTCGAGCGTGATGGAGGACTGGAGGCGGCCGTTGCCGAAACCGCCGACGTAATCGCCACGCAGATAGAGGCGGCCGGTCTGGGCCGAGGCGATGGTCTGGACGTTGACCTGGATATTGGCGCGGTTGTTCAGATCGGCGCCGAAGATGTTGGCCTTGGCGATGGCGGTGGAGGAGAGGCCCGAGAGGACGTAGTCCAGCGAGCCGTTGAGCAGCTTCAGGCCGCCGAAGGATGCGGAGTTGCTGATGCGCGTGATGGACTCGATGGCCGAGTCGATCTGGAGCTGGTTGGCGGTTCGTTCCTGGCTGGAGATGGCGCCGGTGTTGGCAGCCTCGACGACCAGCCCCCGGATGGAGTTGAGCAGGTCGGCAACTTCTGACAGCGAGCCCTCAGCGGTGGAAATGACCGAGGAGGCGCGTTCGGAGTTCTTGACGGCCTGGTTGAGGCCGCTGATCTCCGAGCCGAGTCGGTTGCTGACGATGAGCCCTGCGGGGTCGTCCTTGCCTCGGTTGATGCGCAGGCCAGTGGACAGCCGCTCGAGCCTCAGGTTGAGGTCCTTGCTGGACGTGTTCAGGTTGCTGCGAGCGATGAGGCTGGGGATGTTGCTGTTGATGCGGGACATGGCAATCCTCCGTGATTGCAAAGGACGGAACGAGAGGAGCCGCGGGTACTCCGACCGGCGACACGATTAAGGCGGGGAAGGGGGCGGAAGCGCGAACATGAACGTGAACGTGAACGTGAAACGGACGGGGACGGGAGGTCACGGCGGTGCGTGATGGCTCGAAGAGGCGTTGGTCAGGCTCGGGCCGCGGGCGGCGGGAGATTGCCGGGGCGGACGGTGGTGGGCCGAAGGGGGATTGAGGCGTGGGGCGACGCGGGGGCGGGAGCGGGTCCGGCGAGCCCGGCGAGCCGGTGAGCCGCGATGCGCGGGCGGACGAGCGAGGGGTCGGCCCGGGCGATGGCCAGGTCGCCGGAGGAGAACTGCGCGGCGCGCTGATTCTCGGCCTTGATGGCGTCGTAGACCTCTTTGCGATGAACGGCGATGCGAGTCGGAGCGTTGATGCCAAGGCGTACTTTGTCACCACGAATGTCGACGATCGTGATCTCGATGTCGTCGCCAATCATGATGGTTTCGTCGCGCTGACGGGAGAGCACCAGCATGCGAGGGTCCTTCCTTGCGATGGTGTCAGCGTGGAGTGAGCGGGCACGAGCGATCGTCCCTGATCGCGAGAAGTCGGGTTGTGTCGCCGGGCGATGAGCGCCGGCGCGAGGCGAAAGCAGGGGAGGCGGGCGGGCGGCGTGGGAGCAACGACGCGCGGTGAAGTGCCGGTAGAGCGAGCCGGGGGCGAGGGCCGGGGAAGAGGGGCTCGCGATCGCGTGTCAGGCGCTCGCTGCGGTCTGGGCGGCGGAGCCGACACGCATCAGGTGATGGCGCGTCGTCCAGCGCTTCTCGGCCAGGACAAACTGCTCGCCGTTGCGGGTGAGCGTGTTGATCACCAGCGGGCCTTGCAGGTTGCCGGTGAGTGCCTGATCGATTTTGTTGACGATGACAAAGACCTGGGCATCGGCGAGGTTCGCCAGCCCCAGCTCGCCCATCTGCTCGGGGCGGATGGGCACGTTGAACTCCGGCACAAAGAACGCCGGGTCGGTCACGACGAAGGCCAGCGACGGCTCTTCGACGGACTGGAGCCAGAAGAAGCACGCGTCGTCGGCGGGCTCCAAAAGGCAGAACCGGGTGAAGTTGCCAAAGCCCAAGAGGCCTTTGCTGAAGGTGATGATGCGGTCCTCCGCAATACTCACCAGACCGAAACGAGTCGTTCGCACGTCCATGCGTGTGCGCTCCTGGAAAAGTCCAGAGCCGTCCCGGCGTCCACGCCGGGCGACATCCTGTCGTGTTGATTTCTATCGCAAGCTGCGTGCCAGAGGGAAGGGATCGAGGGAACGAGGGATCGAGGGGTCAGTGGGGAGGGGGGGAAGGGATCAAGGGATCAAGGGAACGAGGGATCGAGGAGAGGCGACGGGCATGAAAAGCCGCTTGGTTAGCTCAGGAAGTCGAAGAGTGACGTTCGGCCGATCGTGCCGGCGGTGCGGAGGGTGGCTTCGAGCTGGGTTTGGAGCTGTGAGAGGCGAGTCGCGGCCTCTGCGTAGTCCACGTCTTGCAGCTCCGACTTGGTCTTGGAGTCCGAAACCCGCTGATCCTGCAGCAGCTCAAGGGCCTGATCCACGCGCTGGGCGTAGGTGCCGACCAGCGCCTGAGCGCCCGTGAGGCGGTCGGCGTTGCGGTTCAGATTTGCGCCCGCCTGGGTGATGGCGGCGTTGTCGTTCCGCAGCAGGGCGTCGCGCAGGTCGATCAGGTCGGTGAAGAGGTTCTGGACGCGCACGCCCGCTCGATCTTGCGCGACATAGAGCGATGTTGCGCCGTCGAGGGTCAGGGTTGAGAGGCCCAGATCCTCAGCCGCGGCTGAGTTGTTCAGCGTGTTAAACCGCATCGGGCCGGCGACGCCGGAGCTGAAGGCCAGGCCGTTGACGCCGGTGGTGAGCTGGGCGGTGAAATCGCCGCCGGCCAGGGCCGGAGCGGCGGGGTTGTTCTGCGTGCCCACGGCGGCGGCGAACTGGCTGTTGATCCTGTTGATGACCGT
>JAIEQQ010000655.1 GCA_019747615.1 Phycisphaerales bacterium | reverse complement strand
TCCTGGAAAGCCTACATGCGCCGCCAAACCTGCACGATCAACTTCTCGGGCAAGCTGGAACTGGCGCAGGGCATTCGGTTTGAGTGAACTCAAGGTCGCTCGCAGCGTGAGAGTGCACAACACCCCACCCTTCCTCACCCCACCCTCCCCCGGTCCCTACCGGGGGAGGTGCCGCGCTTCGCGGCGGAGGGGGCAGGACTTCGAGATACCCGTGATCACAACAATCGCCGGAACCCGAGCCCCCTCTGGCTCGAGGACTCGCCATCTCCCCCGGTAGGACCGGGGGAGAGTGGGCGCTGAGTTTGCCGTGCTGAGTTCAGGGGCGCATCACCCGCGCGGCTTGAGTGCGTCGACCAGCAGCGCGAGCGTCGGATCGAGTGATCCCTCGGCATCGATCGTCGCCGTAGCCAGCGCCCGATAGATCGGGTCGCGCTGCAAGTAAATCGTGTTCACCTCCGCCAGCACGCCCTCGCCCGTCAGCGACGGGCGAGAACTCACGTCGGTCTGACTTAGTCGTGAACGAAGCACGCCCGGCGATGCGTGGAGATAGATCAGCGCACATCCCGCAGACCGCGCCGCGAGCAGACGCTCGTGTGATGCCGGGAACGTCGGCGTGCCACCGCCGAGGGCCAGCACGAGTGGCTTGACGCGGCGCGTCGCCAGCGCCGTTTCGAGCGCTTGCGATTCCGAGAGGCGGAACTTGTCCATGCCGTGGTCGCGAATGGCCGCGGCGGCCGAGGGCGAGCCCAGCCGAAGCGCCGAGTGATCATCCAGATCAACGAACGCGGCCCCGATGCGATCGGCCAGCATCGGGCCCAGCGTGGTCTTGCCGCTGGCGCGCAGACCCATGAGAATGACGAATCGCGACGCGGGATTCACAGGTGGAGGTAGCACGCCAGAGGCTAGCACGGGCAGGGAGGGAAAGTCGCGGGTCGCGAATCGCGAGACGCCAAGACACCAAGCCGCGTCGCCTTGATTTGAGCTTCGAGTTTTGAGCTGTGAGCTTTGCAGACGTGCAACGTGCTTCGCTCCTCCCTACGCTCGCACTCAACACACGCATCGTCGTGTGCCGCGTGCCTCCCTGTGGATGGGTCGGGCGCGACGCACCGCACGCGACGAACACACCAGCGAAAGGTGCCGCATGTCTGGATTGAAGATTGCTTTGGCCAAGGGTGATGGGATCGGCCCGGAGATCATGGATGCGACGATCGAGCTCTTCAAGCACGCAGGCGTTATGGACGCCGCGGCGGGCGGTATCGAGTTCGTCCCCGTCGAGATGGGCGCCAGCGTCTTTGCTAAGGGCAACACGCGCGGCATGACCGACGAGGCCATCCGCATTACCGAAGACTCCGGCATCCTCTTCAAGGGCCCGATGGAGACGCCCAAGGGTGGTGGAGGAAAGTCGATCAACGTCACCGCGCGCAAGATGTGGAACGCGTACGCCAACTTCCGCGTCTTCAAGACGCTCCCCGGCGTCGAGACTGTCTACTCCAAGGCCGGCATCCAGCTCGATTTCTCCGTCGTGCGCGAGAACATCGAAGACACCTACGGCGGCGTCGAGCATCGCCTCTCCAACGACATGATCCAGTGCAAGCGCCTCATCTCCGCGCCCGGCTGCGATGAGGTCCATCGCTACGCCTTCCACACGGCGCAGAAGCTCGGCGTGAAGAAGGTTCACTGCGGCCACAAGGCCAACATCATGAAGATGACCGACGGGCTCTTCCTGGATCGCTTCAAGCAAGCCGCGAAGGACTTCCCCGAGATCGAGACCGGCGACGTGATCGTTGACGCGCTGTGCATGAACCTCGTCGTGAGGCCGCAGCAGTACCAGATGATCGTGCTGCCGAACCTGCAGGGCGACATCGTCAGCGATCTCTGCGCCGGCCTTGTCGGCGGCCTCGGCTTTGCCCCCAGCGCCAACATCGGCAAGCACATCAGCATCTTTGAGGCCGTCCACGGCACCGCGCCGGACATCGCCGGCAAGGGTGTCGCGAACCCGACCAGCCTCGTGCTCAGTGGCCTGATGATGCTGCGTCACCTGGGCCTCGATCATCACGCCGCGCTGCTTGAGAACGCGCTGCTGGCGACGCTCGAATCGGGCATCCACACCGGCGACTTCGGCAACAAGGCCAAGCCCAGCGTCGGCACCAAGGAGTTCGTCAGCGCGATCAAGGATCGCCTGGGCAGCAAGCCCACGACCGTGAAGGCCGCGGAGGTGCCCGCCAAGACGGTCGCCAAGTTCAATCGTCCCGAAAAGCCCACTGGCGTGCAGGTCATCCGCACGTTCAAGAACATCGTCACGCAGGTCGTCGGCTGCGACATCTACCTCGACAGCCCGCTGAGCCCCAGCACGCTGGCCGAGGAAATGCAGCGCGTCTGCGAGGACACGCCCTTCCGCCTCAGCATCATCAGCAACCGCGGCACCCAAGTCTGGCCCACCGGCTCGGTCTACACCGAGTGCGTGGACTACTACCGCGTGCGCTTCGAACTCAAGGACGGCGTGCTCGCCGGCAGCATCGGCCAGAGCCGCACCGTCGCGCTCATGGACAAAGTCGCCGAGAAGTTCGTCGTCTGCTCCTACGAACTGCTCCGACTGTTCGACGGCGTCCGGGGCTACTCGCTCGCACAAGGCCAGTGAGTAGAAGTCGCGAGTCGCGAGTTCCGAGTCGCGAGTGTGGGGCCGCGAGCGGCCGGTAGTCAGTAGTTCAGTGATCAGTTGTCAGCAGACAGAACTACACCAAGCCCCGGGCACGCCCGGGGCTTTTCTTGTTTGTTTCATGTTCATCTTCATGTTCATGTTTGTTTCCCGTTCCCGTTCCCGTTCTGATCCCCGCTCCCCTCCGCGTCCCTCCGCGCTCTCCGTTTTCTCCGTGTACGTCCCCTGCCTTTCCTCTGCGTTCCCCTGCATTCCCCGCGTCCTCTGCGTACTCCGATGTCTGAGTCTGAAGCCTGAGCTTGCGCTCAGGGCTCCCTTCTTCCCCCTTACCCCACGCCCTTGGTTCGCCACACCGCCCGCAGTCGGTTGAACTCCGCAGGCGTGACTTCGAGGCCACACTTGGGGCATCGGCGCTCGCGCATGTTGGCGAGGCCCAGGGCGCACTTGGGGCAATCGCCGCGCTCGATGGCGCGCGAGCGGATCCACGCTCGCACGCGTGGCGTGATCCCCACTGCGCCCGCGACGATGCCGAGCACGGTCGCGATCACAAGCAATGCCGCGCGCAAGGCCGGGCCAGATTCGACGCGGACGCGATGACTCGTGCCACTTGAGATCAGGGTGCCGACATCAAGCTCTGGAAACATGCGATCTACCGCACGCGCGATGACGCCCTTTACCGCCGCGTCGTCGGCGAGGAATGCGCGCCCCGCATCCGGCCCGCGGGTGGACTCGCTGCCTGCGACACGCCCGGACTCGATCGACACGCTCGAACTCGCGCGATCGCGCACGCGCTCCAGCACGCCCATCCACGCCTCAGCGGGCACGGGCTCATTCGCGGCGATCTCAACCCGCACGTCCGCCAGAAACTCGCCGGCGTGCAGGCCGCCGACGGATTTCTCCACCATCTCCGGCCCGCTGTTTCGCATCACCAGCGCGCCGAAGACGACATGACTCTCCGGTCCGCGCCGCGATGCTGGAAACGTCAACGCCGCGAGCAACGCGATCAGCGCTGCCGCCGCGAGCACCGCCCACAACGCCCGCGTGCGCAGCGCACTCCACCAGGACAACCCTCGCTCGCGCAGCCACACGCCCGGCGACGCCCGCGTCGCCGGTGCTTCAAGGTCCTTGGTCTCATCGCGGCTGCCGCCCATGCCCTCAGCGTACGCG
>JAIEQQ010000269.1 GCA_019747615.1 Phycisphaerales bacterium | reverse complement strand
TTGCCAGTGAAGAGCACAGCGAGAACGTCCGCATCTTGCTGGTCTGCGTTGAACTGTGCTCGCTGCACTTTCAGGCGGGCGACCGCGCAGACCAGATCGTCGCCAACGCGCTGTTTGCCGATGGCGCCGCGGCGTGCGTGATCTCGGGATCGCCTGAAGCCCGTGGTGACTGCGTGCGAGCGGTGGGCGGGTGCGTGTTCCCGGATTCGGCGGGCGCGATGGCGTGGCGAATCGGTGATCAGGGCTTTGAGATGACGCTGGGCGAGAGTGTGCCGCGGCTGATCGAGGAGCGGCTGAAAGAGTGGCTGAGTGGCTGGCTAGATTCGACGGGTCGGTCGCTTGATGCGCTTGTGCACCAGGGGCGATGGGCGGTGCATCCGGGTGGGCCGCGAATCTTGGATGCGGTGCAGCGAACGCTGGGGCTGAGTGATGATGCGATGCGTGCGTCGCGGGCGATCCTGCGCGAGTATGGGAACATGTCGTCGCCGACGGTGCTGTTTATCTTGGAGCGGCTGCGGCAAGCGAGCGGGGGAGTTGCGGGGACATCGGTGGCTGATGATGCGTCGGGCACGGTGTTGTTGGCATTCGGGCCGGGTTTATCGGTCGAGGCGGCGTTGCTTGATTGATCGAGATGAACGCCCCAGCGCGGATCGGCTGTATGTGCAAGCGTGGAAGGTCATCGCGATGCGTCGGTTCGGTCGATAGTGTTGGGCGATGACAACGACGCACACAGACCCATATCCGCTGACGTTCCGCCCAATTCTGATGGAGAAGGTCTGGGGCGGAGATCGGCTTGCGCGATTCGGCAAGCCCGTTTCGAGCGGCAGCAAAGTCGGCGAATCGTGGGAGCTTGCCGACATGGGTAGCACCAGCGCCAGCGGCGCCGGCGGCGGCGCGGCTCGTTCGGTCATCAGCAACGGCGCGCTGGCGGGTCGCACGCTGCACGACGCGGTGGCGCTGTGGGGGCACGCGCTGCTCGGGCGTGAGAGTGCCGGGCCGTTTCCGTTGCTCGTGAAGTATCTGGACGCGATGGAGAACCTCTCGGTGCAGGTGCACCCGTCACCGGCGTACGCCGCGAGCCACGCGGGCGCGCACCTGAAGACCGAGTGCTGGTACATCCTGGACGCCGCGCCGGGCGCGTTGATCTACAAGGGCGTGAGGCCCGGCGTCACGCGTGAGCGGTTGGAGCGGGCGCTGCGTTCCGGCGACGGGACGGGCGTTGTTGAGCTGATGGATGCGCTGCCGGCGGTCGTCGGTGAGTGTCACAACCTGCCCAGCGGCACGGTTCATGCGCTGGGTGCCGGCGTGCTGGTCGCAGAGGTGCAGACACCCAGCGACACGACGTTCCGCGTGTATGACTGGGGGCGCGTCGGGCGAGAGCTGCATGTCGAACAGGCGATGGCGTGCATCGACTTCGGCCCGGCGCCCGCGGCGACGAAGCTCGAACCCGGTGGTGTGCGATCGCGACTGGTGACGACGGAGTTCTTCACGCTGGATGAGGTCTGTGTGAACGCCGGCGCGAGCGAGGGCATCGCCGCGGTTGATCGGTGTGTTGCGTTGCTAATCGTCGCTGGGGAGGGCAGGCTGATCAGCACCACCGGCGCGTTTGAGCCGATGGCGCTGCGCGCGGGCGTCACGTCGCTGATCCCCGGATCGCTCGTGAGCAGCAGCCGCGTTGAGGCGGGGGCACACCCACTCACCGCGTTGATCGCGAGCGTGTAGACGCTCAGCGCTGGCTAGGCTCATGGCATGCAACCGGCCCGCCCGACGCCAACGAACCACGATCCGCTCCGTGGAGCGGGCGATGCGCAGCGACGCGCCGATGTGGACATGACGTGGGACAACCTGCTGTTCCTCCACTGGCGCGTTGACGCGGACATGATGCGGGCGCTCGTGCCACGCCAGCTCGAGCTGGACCTCTACGACAGCGCGGCGTGGATCGCGCTCGTTCCGTTTCAGATGCGGGCGTGCGAGTTTCGAGGCGTGCCGCGCCTGCCAGGAACCAGAAACTTCTTTGAGTGCAACGTGCGCACGTATGTGCGACACGCCGGGAAGTCGGGCGTGTGGTTCTTCAGCCTTGATGCCCAGACGATGCTGCCGGTCATCGGCGGCAGGCAGATGTGGAACCTGAACTATGTGTGGAGTCGGTTTGACGTGCGTCGTGACGCGGGCACGACCGACTATCGCCTGAAGCGCCGAAACGTCCCCGGGCTTGGCGATGGGATCGCGGCGCAGTCTCACATCGTCTGGACGCCCGGCGAGCGACTGCCGCTGGCGACCCCGGGCTCGCTGGAACACTTCCTGACTGAGCGATACTGGCTCTTCACGCTCCGCGGGCGGGGCAGCAATGCTCGCGTGATGGCCGGGCAGGTCGAGCATGCGCAGTGGAGCCTGCGCCGGGCCGCAGTCGATCGGCTTGAGGACACGCTGATTCAGGCTTCTGGCGTGCGAGTCAGTGGTGCACCGCTGGCGCTGGCGTCGGACACGCTGCGCGTGCGTGGGTACGGCTTGATCCCGAGCGTCGAAGGCTCGTGAGCAGAGATGCGAGCGCGAGAAACATCGCGGAACGGGTCACGAGCGCGAGCGGTGCCATTACATCGGGCCCGTGACGAGGGACATCACGACGATTTGGATTCACCGCCGGTCGGCGGGTCTGTCATGCGGCCTTCGGAGGCGGCGACGACGACGGCCGCGACGGCATCGCCGCTGACGTTGACGACGGTGCGGGCCATGTCCAGCAGGCGATCGACCGCGAGCACCAGCGCGAGGCCCTCGATCGGCACGCCGACTGCTTGCAGCGGCACGACCATCATCACGACGCTGGCGCTGGGCAGGCCGGGTGCGCCGATTGCGACGAGCACAGAGAGGGCCGCGATCGTGAGCTGATCAGTGAACGACAGGTCCACGGCGTAAAGCTGGGCGAGGAAGTTGACCGAGATGACCTGGAACAGCGCCGTGCCATCCATGTTGATGGTGGTCCCTAGCGGGCAGACGAAGCTGGCGATGTCCTTCGGCACGCCGAGGCGCTCCTCGCAGCACTCGATCGTGACCGGCAGCGTCGCGGCGCTCGATGAGCTGCCGAAGGCCAGGAGCTGCGCCGGGGCCATGGCGCGAAAGAACCGCACGACGCCGACGCGCTGCGTGCCGGCGTGGGCCCAGCGCGTGAAGAACCAGAGCACCGCCGGATACTCGACAAACAGGATGATGGCCATGCCCAGCAGCACCGCGAAGCAGTACATGATCAGCGCGGTCAGCGCGTCGACGCCGAGCGTGGCGATCACGGGCGTGATCAGGCAGAGCACCGCGATGGGCGCGAAACGCAGGAGCAAGCGGACGAGTTCGAGGATCGCGCTGGTGATCGCGTCGCAGGCGTCGATGACGGGTTTGGCGCGATCTTTGGGGATCAGCGTGAGGCCGAAACCGAGGATGATGGCGGTGATGACGACCTGGAGCATGTCGCCCCGGGCCAGCGAGTCAAAGGGGTTGAGCGTCAGGACGTTGAGGAGTTGGTCCTTGAAAGACATAGCGCTGGCGGCGGTGGTGCCGCTGAGCGTCTTTGCACCGGCGACGGTGGCGTCGGCCAGGAGTCGCTCGCGCGTGCTCTGATCAACGCCGTCGCCGGGCCGGATGGTCGTCGCCAGCGTACTGGCCACGACGACGGCGATCAGGACGGTGAGCGCGAAGATACCGAGCGTCTTGGCGCCCAGTCGCCCGAGCTTTCGTGGATCACCGAGGCCTGCGACGGCGACGATGATCGACCGCGATACCTTCAGGGGGTGTCGAAGTTTCGTCGGAATCGTCGTTTGCTGATCG
>JAIEQQ010000352.1 GCA_019747615.1 Phycisphaerales bacterium | reverse complement strand
GGCGCACGCGCGAGACCACCGGCGGAAGGATAAAAGACGTCGCGGTCGCGCCGCCGCCGACGCGGATGGACCCGTGCTCAAGGCCGACGAGCTGACGCACCGCGGCAGCGCCGGCATCAGCGCGGCGCAGCGTGTCTTGGGCGTGGGTGAGGAACACGCGGCCGGCTTCGGTGAGTTGCACGCCCCGACCGGTGCGATGCACGAGCTCCGCGCCCAGTTCGGCCTCGAGCTTTCGCAGCGTCGCCGAGAGCGCCGGCTGTGTGAGGCCCAGCACGCCCGCGGCCCGGGTGATGTGGCCGGCGTGGGCGATGGCGATGAACTGCTTGAGGTGCGAGAGTTCCATCGTGCGCAGTGGCTTGCGGAGCGGTGGCGCGATCAGGTGATCCGCGGATCAATCCAGCGATACAGGATGTCAACGATCAGGTTCAGCGAGATCAGCATCGTGGAGTACGTCATCACCACGCCGATGATCAGGAAGAGATCCTTGTTCGCCACGGCGCTGACGAAGTGTTGCCCCATGCCGGCGATGTTGAACACTCGCTCGACGACGAACGAGCCGGTCATCGCCGCCGCCGTTGCGGGGCCGATGTAGCTGACCACCGGGAGGGCCGCGTTCTTGAGCGCGTGACGCAGGATGACGCGGCGCTCGCTCAGGCCCTTGGCACGAGCGGTCCGGATGAAGTCTGCGCCCAGAACATCGATCATGCCCAATCGCGTGAGTCTGGCGATGTACGCGCCGATGGGCAGGCTGAGCGTGAATGCGCCCAGCAGCGCGAGCCTCGGGTTGTAGAAGCCCACGGGCACGATGGGGATCGCGACCGCGAAGACCATGAGCAGGACCGTGCCGATCACGAACGACGGCAGCGAGATGCCGATCAGCGCGAGCATCAGCGTCGAGAAATCCGCGAGCGAGTTGGGGCGCATGGCCCCGATGACCCCGGCCGGGATACCAATCGCCAGCGCGATGATGATCGACGCGACCCCCAGCGCCATCGAGACCGGCAGCGAGGCGCCGATGATCTCGTTCACACGCCAATCAGCATCGGTGAGCGACGGGCCGAGATCAAACACGCGGCGCACCGGCGCTGGACGGCCGGCGGCGATCGACGCCGCGGCTTGCGCCTCGGCCGATCCATCGAGCGACTCGCGCACGTATTTCACGCCCGTCGAGCTCTCCAGATACGACCAGTAGAAGCTCCAGAAGCTGTCGAGCTCGTACTGCCGCAGCATCGCCTCCTGCACCTCCGCCGGCGGCTGGCGGCCCTCGCCCTTATCCAGCGGCGAACCGGGCACCTTCCACGCCAGAAACAGCGTGATCGTGTAGATCGCCAGCAGAATCAGCGGGAACTGGATCAGGCGGCGGGAGATGAGCGTCAGCATGGCAGACCCCGCAATGCAGATGAGGAACGACGCGGGCTTGCATGGGCGCTTCGTGGACGTGGGCTCGAACGTGAACATGAACGTGAACGTGAAAACGAACATGAACATGAACATGAACGCGAAACGGAACGTGAGCGGGAGGCTCGACGAGGCACGCTGGTCTTCGCGATGGGCTTTGGCGATGGTGCTGTTGGCGCCTCGTCGGTCGGCTTCAACGGCCCCGCGGGCTTCATTCGCTGCGGCACCTCGCGACCCTTCTTGTCGCCGAGGATGTCGATCATGTAGAGTTGCTGCTTCTGCCGCACGTGCGGCGTGATGCCCGAGAGCTTGTGCGGGTTGAAGAGATAGACCTGCACGTAGTGGAACACCGGCGCGATCGGGCAGTCTTCCTCCACGATCACTCGCTCGGCCTCGCTCAGGATCGCCAGCCGCTTCTGCGGGTCCGTCTCGGCCGCGGCTTGATCCAGCAGCCCGTCGAAGCGGGCGCTGGAGTACTTGCGGTCGTTGTTGCCGTCGCCCGTGCGGTGCAGGTCCAGAAATGTCAGCGGATCGGTGTAATCACCGAACCACGCGGCTCGCGAGATCATGTAGTTGGCGGTCTTCAGTTCGTTGCGGAACGTCTTCAGGTCGCGCTGATCCAGACGCACGCTCACGCCGAGATTCTGCTCCCAGTCACGCTTGATCGCCTGCGCGATGACATCGTGCCCGCCTTCTTTGTTGAACATGAACTCGACGCTGATGAACCCTTTGCCATCGGGAAAGCCCGCCTCGGCCATCAGCGCTCGCGCCGTGGCGATCGCGCCGGGGTCTGGTGCGAATCGCGGGCCGGCGGGGCCGGTGTAGCCCGCGATCGATCGCGGCGGGATCATCGTCGAAGCCGCGGGCTCGCCGCCTCGACGGACATTGCGGGCGACATTGTCTCGATCAAACGAGATCGCAAACGCCCGCCGCACGCGAGCATCGGCAAACGGATTCACCCGCCCGTCGGCAAGCCGCGGCGAGCAGTTGAAGTTCAGGAAGTACGTCCCGAAGCTGGGCATCGGCTGCACGCAGAGCGCCTCATCAAACGGCAGGCGACGGTCGATCTCAACCGGATCAAGCCCCTGCGCCCGCAGCGACTTCACCAGCTCGGCGTGCTTGGCTAGATACGCCTCGCGCCGCTCGATTAATTCGCCCTTGAAGGGCATGTTCACATCGCTCACCCAATCGGCGGCGCCGGTCTGAAACGCCAAGACCGCCGCGTTTCCGTCAACCACCGATGGCAGCGCGATCGTGTCCACGCTGATCGCGGATTGATTCCAGTAGAGCTCGTTGCGCTCAAGCCGGATCTCCCGCTTGTAGCGCCACGACACGAGCTTGAACGGGCCGTTGCTGATCAGGATGCCGGGCTTCGTCCAGCCTGAGTCATATCGCACCATGCCCGTCACGGGGTCGATCGACTGGTACTGATCGACGAGCTTCGGGTACACCGGAGCCATGATCTCGTACGCCAGCACCTCGAGGAAGTACGGCGTCGGACGCTCAAGGCTGATCACCAGCGTGCGCGGGGCCGTCGCCCGGACCGCGACCATCTCGTCAAACTTTCGGCACGTCTCGGCCCAGAGCGCCTCGGCCTCGGTCGGCCGGGCTCGCCCGCCACCGGACTCGGCAAACGCTCGCTGCGCGTTCTCGCGCCAGTCGTAGAACGCCTTGCCGCCTTTGACGAGCTGGAACATCGCGGTGTAATCACCCGCGGCGTCCGGAAGCGTGCCGCGGCGCCAGGCGTAGACGAAATCGCTCGCGAGCACCGGCTCACCGTTGGTCCATTTCGCGTCGTCGCGGAGCTTGAACGTCCAGGTCAGCCCATCGGCCGCGAGCGACCACGACTCGGCCATCGCGGGCACCTTGGGCAGGTCATCGCTGAAGACATCGGTCCGCACAAGCCCCTCGTGGATCATGCCGGCCAGGCGCAGGTCATGGCTCCAGGACATCTTGTGCGGGTCGATGGTGTTGATGTCCGACCGCTCGATATAGACAAAGTCCGCCCGCGGGTACGGACGATCCGCCAAGACCGCGCCGATCAGCAGAGCAACAAGCAGGGCGACCGGAACCAGCAACTTCCACATGGTGCCGCCCCCCTCCTTCAGCCGCCTCAGCACGCCGCGAACCGATCATTGCCGCTCGCTCGAATCACCCGAGGTGCATGGGCAACAGATTAGACCGCACGTCTGAAGGCACCGGGACGATGCCCCGAATCAGTTTGCGAACTTGAAACGCTCGACCTTGAAGTTGAACGGCGCGATCGTCAACCGGCCATTGGGGCCGATGAGCGAGGCGACGCCGGTGTCAAACGCCGCGGTGTCGCCCGCGGCGAGTTTGTCGGCGAGCTTGAACTGATCAACGTTTGCGCTCATGCCGCTGGCGGCGAGATAGAGCAGGCTCTCGGC
>JAIEQQ010000720.1 GCA_019747615.1 Phycisphaerales bacterium | reverse complement strand
TCAACGCCGACGAGATCTGGATCTGGTCGGATGTCGACGGCATGATGACCGCCGATCCGCGCGTCGTCAGCGGCGCGCGGCTCATGAGCCACATCACCTTTGGCGAAGCGGTTGAGATGGGCAAGTTCGGCGCCAAGAGCATGCACCCGCGAGCGCTCGAACCGGCCGCCGAGAGCATGATCCCCGTCCGAATGAGAAACACCTTCAAGCCCGAGCTGCCCGGCACGCTCATCGCCTCAGCGGAAAAGGTGCAGCAACTCGCCGCCCTGCGGGCTGGCACCGTCTCGCGACCGGTGCTCGCAGTGCCAGCGCTGAAGAACATGACGTTCATCACCGTCGGCGGCGCGACGATGATCGGGCGGCCGGGTACCGCCGCCGCGATCTTTGACGCGCTGGCCCTCGCACGCGTAAACGTTCACATGATCTGCCAGAGCGTCAGCGAATCGGGCATCTCGATCGCCGTGAGCGCCGCTCAAGCCGACGAGGCCCGCTCCGCGCTCGAGCGAGCCATCATCGGCGTGCTCGGCGAACGCACGGCTCGCGCCATCGATGTTCAGCGCGATGTCACCATCGTCGCATGCGTCGGGGCCGCGATGCGCGGCACGCCCGGCGTCGCCGCTCGCGTCTTCACCGCCATCGCTCGCGCTGAGATCAACGTCCTGGCGATCGCCCAAGGCTCCAGCGAGCTCTCGATCGCGCTTGCGGTGATGGACAAGGACGGCCCCAGCGCCGTCCGAGCGCTGCACGCGGAGTTCAAGCTCGGCGAGGATTAACCCGGCTCACTTCGCCGGGCGCGCCATCGCCTTGTGAACCTCTTCGATCAACCGCTCCGCCTGGAAGGGCTTGAACAGCACGCACTGCAAGCCCTCTTCGCTCGCACGCACGATCGAGTGATGCGGGTCATACCCGAAGCCCGTCATCAGGATGACCGGCAGGCCGGGGAGCGTCTTGCGCGCCGCGGCGAAGATCTCATACCCCGTCTTGTCGGGCATCTTGATATCGCTGATCAAAAGATCAAAGTGCGTGTGCTGCGCCGGCTGCGGCGTCGAGGGTGAAGGCGTGTCGCCACCGCCGCGCTCTTGCCCGGGGCCAGCGCTGGTGCTGACGCTGCCACTGGGGAAGACGCCGCTGAGCGCCGCGATGGCTTCGGTACCGTTCTCACACGCGACGACTTCGGCGCCGAGCGCAACCAGCAACTGCCGCACGGTCTGGCGGATGCGCGGGTCATCATCGGCAACCAGCACGCGCCGGCCGGCGACGGCCGGATCCAGCGCCGCGTCCGTCAACGCCTTCTCAGCGCCCAGAATCGTCCCCGGCCCGCTGGCCACGTCCTTCATGCGCCGCTTGATCGCATCAACATCCGCCAGGATGCGTTCAAGCTGCTTGGTCGTGCTGGCGTCAAGCCCAGTCCCCGCCCCCCCGCCCCCCGTGCCCCCCACACCCGCGCCGCCGCCCTTGCTCAGGGCTTCCTTGAGCTTCGCCGCAACGGCGCGAATGTCCTCCAGCGGCTCGCTCAGCTCGCCTTCGACGTTGCCCGTCACCGCCTGGCCCGTCGCGCACCGCTCGACGACGAGCAGGTCCAGGATGTGCAGCGCCAGCGCCACATGCGTCGAGAACATCTCGGCGAACGTGCGATCCTCCTCGCTGAACGCGTTGGGCTGCGTCGACTCGACGTTGAAGATCCCGATGACCTTGTCGCTCAGCCGCAGCGGCACCGTCAGCGACGATCGAGCGCTGACCGCGCCGACGACGTACAGCGCGTCGGTGCTCGTGTCGGTACAGATGTACGAGCGCCCGGAAGACGCAACATACCCCGAGATGCCGTTGCCCTCGCGACGCGCATAGAGCTCGACCTCCATCGCCTCCGGCGGCAGGCCGTGGGACATCACCAGTTCCAGCTTGCCCGATCGGTCCTCGAGCAGCCGGATCGCGAAGTGATCGAAGTTGAGCAGGTCGTGCGCGAACTTCACGATCTTCTGTTCAAGCACGCGAAGTCGCTCGGTCGTCCGCAGCTTGCGAACAACCTCCGCGTCGATTCGCACCAGCTCGCTCCCGGCCCGATCGATCGCCGCCATCTTCTGCTGCGTCCGTCGCAGCGTCGTCACATCGCGCACGACCGCCACGACCCGCCCGGCCAGCACGCCACCAGAGACGCTCGACGAATCCACCGGCGAGACCAGGACCTCAAAGAACCGCACGTCACCCTCGCCGGCGATATCAAACCGCCGGCGCGTGTCGCGGCCGCCGCTGGAGCCCGACGACGCCCCGGTCGCCGAGGCAACACTCTCGCCGGAGTCCGCCGCGCCCAAAACCGCCTTGGCCGCTTGGCGACACACGGCGCTGATTCGCGCCTGCGTCTGCGGCGAGTACTGCGAGAAATCGATGTTGCTCCACAGGATCTGCCCCTCCGAATCCGCGAGACACACGCCCTCGCCCAGCGCGTTCAGCACCGCGTGGCTCTGCACCTGTGCCAGCGCGCGATTCAGCGGCAGGAACTCACCGGATGGCGCAAGGATCGCCGCGATCGCCTGATCACGAAGAATTGCCAGCGCGTCAGAAGAATCGCTCCGCACCACTTCAAACTGCGACGAGAGGGCTTCGGCGACGCGAGCGGCATCCGCCGGGGGTTGGCCGGGCACGGTCCATTGACCGTCAACGAGCAGCAGCTTCGGCTTGTTCTCGCCCATCGGGGTGATGCACTTCCCTCATCCGAACCAAGCGACAGTCTAGGGCACACGCCGCACGCCCGCAAACGACAGTCCACAGATCCCCACCGCGCCACGCGCTCCCGTTTGATCGCGGCGCGCAACCGCGAACGCCCGGCCGTCTATATTCCCACGCTCAAGAGGCGCAGCGGTGAAGGGCATCAGCCACGCCGCGGCGCCCTTTTCCGCTCCGATTTCTCCCCGCTCGGCCCTCGGCCCTCAACCCTCGGCCCTTCCCCCCCCGCTCCCCATGGGCTTCTTCACCGGCATCATCTCGAAGCTCAAGGACGGCCTCACCAAGACGCGTGAGACGTTCGTCCGCTCGCTGCGCTCGCTCATCCTCGGGCGCACGCTCGACGACTCACTCATCGACGACGTGCGCACCATGCTGCTCGAAGCCGATGTCGGCGTTGAAGCCACCACGAAGCTCATCGACTCCGCTCGCGCCGACTTCAAAGCCGGCCACCTGAAGAGCTCGAAGGATCTGCTCGACCACCTCAAACGCGATGTCCGCGAGCTCCTGGCCATCGGCGTCGTTGATGGCGAGATCAAGATCGATTCGGTCACCTGGCGATCCAGCGCGCCGACGACCGACGTCATCCTCGCCCCGCCGGGCACCGGCCCCACCGTCATCCTCGTCACCGGCATCAACGGCGCGGGCAAGACCACCAGCATCGCCAAGCTCGCGGCCTATTTCCGCAAGCAAAACAAACGCGTCCTCCTCGCCGCGTGCGACACCTTCCGCGCCGGCGCAGTGCGTCAACTCGAGATCTGGGGCGAGCGCCTCGGCGTCGAAGTCATCAAAGGCCAGCAAGGCGGCGACCCCGCCGCCGTCGCGTTTGACGCCGCGAAAGCCGCGATCGCACGCAACATCGATGTGCTGATCGTCGACACCGCCGGGCGCCTGCAGACGCAAGAGCCGCTGATGCGCCAGCTCGAGAAGATCTACAAGGTGCTCGCCAAGCAGATCCCGGGCGCCCCGCACGAGACACTGCTTGTTCTCGACGCGACCACCGGCCAGAACGCGCTCCGCCAAGCCCAGGAGTTCTCCAAGAGCGCCCCGGTCACCGGCATCGTCCTGGCCAAACTCGACGGCAC
>JAIEQQ010000696.1 GCA_019747615.1 Phycisphaerales bacterium | reverse complement strand
GCAGAGTCAGGCCAAGCCCGCCTGAAGCCACGCCTCCCCTCTACTCCAATAATCTCGCGATGCCGCCTCTCCCGCGCCTGCGCACTCCTGCGCTGGCTCACATCGCCGAGCAGCTCCGCTTCGCCCCCAAGCCCGCGGCTCGTCGTCACGTTGTCAACCTCGAACGCCTCGCACTCACCCTCGCGCCACCCACCGCCTATCCCGCCGAGTGGCTCCTCTTCCAAATCACCGGCACACGCGTCGCCATCGCCGGCGATCCGATCATCCCCGCGACGGATCTGCTCGACGACCTGCCGGCACTCCTGCACCGCCTCTGCCTGCGCGCCGCGTTCACGCGCGATGAACTTCGCGCCGAGGGCTGGCTCGACCAACCGGCCGCGTGCGCGCGCCTCAACGTCACCCCGCGCTCTCTTCAACGCTTCCAGCACCTCGGCCTCCTCAGCCGTCGCGCGCTGGCCCCCGTGCGCGGCTCATGGGTGCCCATGTTCCTCCCGAGCGCCCTGGACCGCTTCCTCGCAGCGCACGCGAGCGCCAAGCCCGCCGCGATCACGCGACAGCCCACCGGCACGCCACGCGCTGCACGCACGAAACGCGTTTCGCCAACCGAGGCCGCACGCATCGTCCGCATCTCCGCCCGAGCCGCGGCACGTTTCGGCTGGTCTCTGGCCACCTGCGCACGCAAACTCGCGCCGCGCATTCATCGCTCGCCCGAAGGCATCCGCCAAGTCCTTTTGCGCGCCGTCAAACGCCGCGAACTCGCCCCGCCGGCGACCACGCTGAGCGCCCGCCAGCGCCGCCTTATTCTCCGCGCTGATCGCCTCGGCATCGATCACGCCGTCCTTGCCCGACGTTTCCGTAAGAGCCAGAGCGCCATCGAGCGAGCGCTGCTCATCGCGCGTGCCGCTCGCCTGCGCTCCATCTCATTCCAGACCATTCTCGCGCCGCAGTTCTTTCCCACGCTCACCTCCAGATCCCACGAGTCTCTGCTCGATCACCCCAGCGTGCGCACCGGCCTCGGCGCCGGATGCACCGCCGATGTCCTGGAACACTGCCGCGACGCTCGCGACGCCGGCTGGCCCGATCTGAGCATCGAGCTCGCTCGCGCCAAGGCGTACGCGTATCTCATCGCCCGCGCCGCCAGCGCGATCCAGACGCTCCCACCGGTCCCGCCCTCGCTGAGCATTGACGCCATCGAAACCGATCTCCGCTGGGCCGCACGCCTCAAAGTCGAACTCATCCGCTCGCAACAGATGATCATGCTGCGCAGCATCGATGTGCAGCTCGAACGCACGCCGGAATCTCTTCCGCCAGCGCTCGCCGCGGATCTCATCGCTCGCTCGATCCACGCCATCGGCCAAGGCGTCGATCGCTTTGATCCTTTCAAGGGCGGACGCCTCGCCTCGCCAGCGGGCTTGGAACTCAATCGCACGGTCGCCCGCTGGCTCGCGAGCAACGCCGCGGCCCTCGCCCCCGCGCCCGATTCGCCGCGCCGCGCCACCCGCGCCGTTTCGACGCCCCAACCCCTGGCAGACTGGACCCTGACCGCCTGCGCCTGGCAAGTCTTCCTCGAACCACCCGCACGCATCCGGCGAGGGCTGCTGGATCCGCGCTTCGGCGCGCCGGCCCCGCTCCTGCTCGCGGCGCACCAACATCTGGCCCTCCAAGGCGAGTCCCCGCGCACCATCCGCCAGATCGCCCGCCACCTCAAGCTCCCGCCCAACCTCGCCACCCGCCGCATCCGCGAGACCCTCCGCCTCGCGGCTCGATGGCAGCCGCCGCAGGCGTGAGGATCGCCGAGCGTTCGCTCCAGAATCAACGCAACCGACAGATCCCTCACCCACTACCCACAACTGGCGTATTTCTTCGCACGTCTAGCGGGATACGCCCGATTCCCGACGTTTCCCGCTCGTCGAGTTTCTCCGCTCCGCGTACGCTGTCCACGCAATGACCACCGCCCCCATCAACGCCGGCGCCTCGGACTTCGAGCGCCGCGTCGCCATCAAGAAAGAGCAGTCCACACGCCGCTCGCGAGAGCCCGCCGCCGCCTCGCCAATGGGCACGATGTTCGATCGCCAGCCCCCGCAGAGCGTCGAGGCCGAGCGCGGCCTCCTGGGCGCCATGATCATCGATGGCCGCGTCATCGCCGAAGTCATGAGCATCGTCAAGGGTCCCGAGGCCTTCTACTCCGAAGCCCACGCCAGCATCTACTCCGCCATCGTCAGCGTCGCCGACCGCCACAGCGATATCGATCCGCTCCTGCTCGAACAACACCTCAAGTCCCGAGGCGATCTGGATCGCGTCGGCGGCACCACGTACCTCGCCGAGCTCGCCGCCGCGACACCCGGATCCGCTAACGCCCTTCGCTACGCCCGCATCGTCACCGACAAGTACCGCCTGCGCAAGCTCATCGACGCCGCGGGCGAGATCCTCTTCGATACCTATCAGCAGGGCCACGTCGAGGGGGACGAGTGCAAGAAGCTCGTGGACGAGGCCGAGAGCCGCATCTTCGAGATTGCCCAAGATGACATCCAGGGCGAGATCGAGTCCATGACCTCGCTCATGCAGCGCGAGATCGATCTCATCCGCCGCATCGAAGCCGGGCACGTGCCCGACCTCGGCGTCAAGTGCGGCTTTCACGATCTGGACAAGATGCTCGGCGGCCTCCAAGGCGGCGAACTCATCATCCTCGCCGCCCGTCCCTCCATGGGCAAAACCGCCCTGGCCCTCAACCTCGCAGAACAGATCGCCACCGGCTGCGATATGCCGACGGCCCGCCAGCCCTCACGCACCCCCAAGCCCGTCGGCCTCTTCAGCCTCGAAATGGGCAAGAACCAGCTCTCCCAGCGCTGGCTCAGCGCCTGGTCCGGCGTCGATAGCCAGCGCATCCGCGCCGGCACGCTCAGCTCCGGCAAGACCCGCCACGGCTATGTCGAAGAGATGGACGAATACAAGCGCCTCATCGACGCGGCGCTCGCCCTCGCCGAGGCCCCGCTCTTCGTTGATGACACCGCCGGCCTCTCGCTCACCTCGCTCCGCGCTCGCGCACGCCGCATGCGCACGCAGTACAAGGTCGAGTGCATCATGATCGACTACCTCCAGCTCCTCTCCTCGCCCCAGCAGGCCCGCGAGAGCCGCCAGGTCGAAGTCTCCGCCATCAGCCGTGGAGTCAAAGCCCTCGCTCGCGAACTGGGCATCCCGATCATCGCGCTCAGCCAGCTCAACCGAGGCCCGGAAGGCCGCGAGGGCAACCGCCCGCGCATGAGTGACCTTCGCGAGTCCGGCTCGCTGGAGCAGGACGCAGACGCCGTGCTCCTGCTGCATCGCGAGGAGTACTTCCACAAGGGCGACCCGGCGTGGGACGTCGCGAGCCCGAGCTTCGACGAGAACAACCGCGACAAAATCGGCACCGCCGAGATCATCATCGCCAAGCAACGCAACGGCCCCACCGGCGTCGTCCACCTCACCTGGGACGCCAACACCACGCGCTTCCGCTCACACGCCAGCGCCCAGCCCGCGGACATCCCGGCGAACTATCAGCCCTACGCGCCGGACCCGGCGCCGAACTACAACACTCCGCAGACCTCATACGACCAAGCACCACAGCCGTCGCAACGCACCAGCGGCTGGCACGCCGGCCGCCAATCCGGCCCGCCCGCCAACCACCGCGACGGCGGCGGCCCCGAACGCACCACGCCCGACCCCTTCACGCCGACCGACCAATCCGAACCGCCAAGCGACGAGCCGGCACCGTTCTGAATCCGTCATGTCCCGCATCGCCGTGTGTTGAACCTGTG
>JAIEQQ010000575.1 GCA_019747615.1 Phycisphaerales bacterium | reverse complement strand
GTCGCCTTGAGAGTTTCATCAGTGGTGAACCACTCGGAGGTCGCCGGTTGCACCGTGACCTTCGCCTTGTGCTCGGTGAGCATCTGCACCTGCTGGCCCGCGCCGTCCTCGATCGTCAGCGGCTTGCCGCCATCAACGCTCAGAACGTACACCGCGCGCGTCGTCTCGCGCGGCTTGGCGATCGGCTTGTTCGGCTTCACGAGCGTCGAGACGAGAATCTCCGGCGCTTCGAGCTTGCTCAGCGCGATGGCCTTGTCGGCCAGCACCTGCTCGACCTTCATCATGCCCATGTCGATCACACTCTTGATGCCCCGGCCCTCGAGCGTGGTGTACTCGATGACTTCGATGCCGCCGAACTTGTCAACGTGGACCGAGCACTTGAGCGCCGGCACGTCGCGGCCCATCACCGCGATCACGGTTTGTTCTAGGAACGTGCGGCGGAAAGTCAGCGGCTGATCGCCACTGGACGGGTCCAGCACGGTCATGGTGATGACCTTCTCGCCGGCCTGCACGCGACGCTTGAGCTCACGCTCAGCCGCGGCGGGCGTGAGCCACTTGCCCTCGGGCAGCGGGGCCTCTTCGGTCACGGTCTGTTCGCCCTGCGTGCGAACGACGCGGACGCCGGTCTCGGTGAACGTGCGTTCCTGCGTCATCGCTTGCGTGCCGAGTTTCTGGGTGGACTTCATGCGCAGGGGCTTGCCGTCGATGGTTTCCTCAAAGAGCGTCGACATATTGACGCCCATGTTGATGGCCCCGCGTTTGATCTTGAGCGTCATCTCCATCTCGCTGACGATCGTGGTGCCCACGGTCTTGACGCGAGACACCATGTGCCCGGCGCGAGCGCCGTCGAGCATGAGCACGTGCCAGTCCTCGCGGTCGGAGGTGGTTGTGGTCGGTGCGGGCGTACTTGCGGGCGTTGAGGCGGGTGCGGCGGGCGTCGCGGTCGCGGGCTCGGCAGCCAGCGCCGGCAGCATCGGGTGTGCAACGCCGCCGAGCGACAGCACGCCGATGACCACGGCGCGCGCGGCGGGACGACGGAATTGATCGCGTGCGGACGCCAGAAGCCCGCGCGCCGCAGCGTGCGTGCGGGCGAGAATCGATGCGAGCGACGCGGGCAGACTGGTGAGCATGTTCATGATGGGCCTTCTCGGGTGAATGAGGAATGCGTCGCGGTGCGAGCGACGTTCGCCCGTGGCGGGCGAACGTTCAGCGGCGTGATCACCCATGTCAGCATTGTCGGCGTGGGCGCGCGTCCGGGCTCAGGCGTGCCGCGCCGGGCGGATTGCGTCGGCGGGCCGCCTCGCGCGCCGGCCTGACGCAGCGCGGCGACCGACGACACGAACGCGGCGTCGACGCTCATCCGCTTGCAGACGACCGAGACGGTGCAGCCGGTGATTCGCCGGCCGCGCTGATCGTCGGCACCGAGCATGTCCTTGGCCAAGACGTCGAACGCACGCGTGTACTGCTGTGCCGCCTCGCGCACGATCGCCTGCGAGGACACGATGTCGCCGGACCGTGATCGTGCGCTGGCGAGCGGTTCATCGGCTGGCGGCGCGTTGATCGCTTCGGCGGGCGTGCTCGCGGTTGCCCGGGCTTCCAGCAGCGCGTCGTGGAGCGATTCTCGGAGTTGGTCGAGCTCCTGGTGCAGCTCCTGGCGGACGTCGAGGATCGCGTGGCCATCGGCGGCGCTGAGGATCGGCATCGAGAAGCTCAGCACGGTCTCTCCCAAGACGCCCTCGGCTCGCTGCGCGAGCGATGTTCCTGGTGTCCCGGCGCGGGGCGCGGGCGCTCCGCCGGATCGGACAACGACGAAGCCTCGCGCTGCGGCGAATGCGTCCAGACCTGCCGCGATGGGCACGCAAACGCCGGGATCCGGCCCGGCCTTGAGCATGTCGGCTGCGACGGTGTCGAGGTAGGTGCGTTCGGGCGAAAAGAGCGAGGCATGGCGAAAGGCGCGAAGCTCGTTGTATCGCGCGTCGGTGCCGAGGCGTGTGTCGGCGTGACGCACGCTCAGCAGCGGGTCGGTTGGAGTCGGATGCGGGGCCGAGCCAGCGCGGGTTGGCGTGCCGCGGGCCGGGCCGTCCAGCGAACAGATAACACCGGCGCGAAACAGCGGCGCCGCCCACCGCCACGATTCGAGCAAACGAAGGTATCGGGGCGAGGTGCCCATCGCACGGCGAACGCTGGCGCGATCGATCTGCTCCGGCACGGGTAGATACGTGATGAGGCGCGAGCCCAGGAGCGAGGCCGTCATGGCCGGGAGCTCTTGGAGCGTGATGTGATAGGGACTGACGACGAGTGTCACCGGTTGTCGCTCCGGGCGAGCGCAGGTATCGGTCCGCCGGACATCGTCGATATCCCACGATCTGCGCGCGGGCGGGGTGCTTCGGGCGATGGGGCAGCGGGGGGGGTTGGGGGGGTGGCGGGGCGCTTCTCCGGCGCGGGCGTTCGCTCAACGACCCAGTCGCAAATGCGATCAACGTGCCAGGGCAGCGAGAAGAACAGCAGCTCGTGGCCCAGGCCGATCGTCCAGCGTTCGGGCTTGCCCGCGAGCGTCCACGCCAGATCGCCGAACTTCGCCGGCACCGCCCGATCGGCGTTCGCGTGGATCATCAGCGTGGGGATCGTGCGCAAGACGCCGAACGTCCGCGTGCTGTCGAGCGTCGCGGCTCGGTGGTACGCGCGCAGCAGGCGAGCGTCGGTTTCCGCAGCGCGCGTTTCAGACGTGTTGATGACTCGCACCGCGTTGATCCATCCGGTATAGGCGCTGTCCATCGCGATGCCTAGGAAGTCCGCTCCGCCGGCGATCACCACGGCGCTCTGGAACATCTCCGGGTCACGCGCCACCACTGTTGACAGCACCATCGCGCCGCCGCTCATGCCGATGATGCTGACCGGCAGCGTCGCGCCCTGCGGCAGGGTCTGTCGCACGTGCAGGACCGCCGCGTGGACCGCGTACGCGCACTCGGCGGCTCGATCGGTCACGGTTGCTGCGATGCGAACGCCCAGCGCATCGATATCCGAGTGCTCGTTGAACTCGAATCGGGATTGCTCGGTGAAGCGCGACGGGTGCGCGAGCATGAAGAGCACGCCCCAGCCGCGGTCTCGGAGCGCTTGAATCAGCGGGTTGATGGCGCTCTCGGGTGTGCCGAAGATGCCCGGCAGGACCACTGCGATCGCTCGCGGGCGTGCGAGAGTCGCGCGATCGCTCACCTGTCCATCGGGCACCGTCGGCGCGTAGTACGCGAACCAGGTGCGCTGGATGCGGACGAGGCGCTTGGGCGTGTCGCCGTCGTCAGTGGTCGCCGATATCGGCGGCGTCGGTGCGCTCCCGGGTAACGTGATCCCCGGCGACGTTTCCGGCGTGACCTCACGCCCGCTCACGAACTTGAGATAGAACGCGGCGTCGTCGGTGATCGGCTCGTCGCTGTCGCTCGATGTCACAAAGACAAACGAGCCCGGCCCTTCGCCCTCGAATCGAACGGTTGCGTCGCCCACGCGGATGCGCCGACGCGACATCAGCATATTCACGTCTTGCTGCTGCTCTTCGCTCACGCGACGATCGGTGTCGCGGGCCTGGCTCATCGGCCGGGCGGCGCGGGGCAGGCGGACGATGGTGCCCATCGGGCGTGCGTTTGACGTTGCCACAGCGGCGCGGCTCAAGCCTGACCATACCGGCCAGCGCGCGGGCCACGCGTCGGGGCTCGCCCATGCTCCGGGTGCGTCGCCGCTCGAGTCGATCGTGTCGTCGCCGGATTCGTTGGGCGAGATGCCT
>JAIEQQ010000498.1 GCA_019747615.1 Phycisphaerales bacterium | reverse complement strand
GATGCCTGCCCAACCCATTTGGCACGGCGGCGGGGCTGCATGTGCGACTGCCGGCGGGCAGGACGGGCGCGCCGTGGGATGCGGATGTCTTCTGTCTGCCGGGGCCGCCACGCGAGCTGCAGCCGATGTTTCGTGACCAGCTGCTGCCGTCGCTCCGGTTGGATCCGTCCCTGACGACGCGGACGCGACTGCTTCACGTGCTCGCGGTCCCCGAGTCGGACGTCGCGGCCCGGCTTGCGCACCTCACACGGCGGCAGGATGTCGGCGAGTCGCCGCTGCTGGCGATGACCGCCAGTGGCGGCATTCTGACGCTGCGGGCGCGGATCCGCACCAGCGCTGGTCAGAGCGGTGCGGGCGCGGCGCTGGACGCAATGGAAGGCGAGATACGCTCCGTCCTCGGGCAGCACGTCATCCCGGGCCACGGGCAGGTCGGCGTTCGTGGTGAGAGCGCCCTGGCCTCGTGCGTGGTGCAGCAGCTCCGCCAGAGCGGGCGATCACTGAGTGTTGCCGAGTCCTGCACCGGTGGCATGATCGGCGGGCTCGTCACGAGCGTCTCGGGCTCGTCGGCGGCGTTCGTGGGTGGCGTGTACTCGAACGAACTCAAGGCGCGCCTGCTGAGCGTGAGCCAGAGCGATCTTGCGACGCACGGGGCGGTGAGCGAGCCGGTGGCCCGCGCGATGGCGATCGGCGCGCTGAAGCTCACCGGCGCCAGCGATGCGCTCAGCGTCACGGGTATCGCCGGGCCCGAGGGCGGCAGCGACGCCAAGCCCGTGGGCACTGTCTTCCTCGGATATGCGAGCAAAGAGGCCTCGGGCGAGGTGTGGAGCAATGTCCGCAAGTGCCTCGTCACCGGTGATCGGCACGACGTCAGGCAGCGATCCGCGATCAGCGCTCTGTCGATGCTCTACTTTGCTCAGGCGATGGGCTTTGAGCAGAGTCGAGCGGTGCGATTGAACTGGCAGGTGGACGGGGGATCTGCCGAACGATGAGTGCTGAGCGATGAGTGCTGAGTGCTGAGTGCTGAGTGTGAACATGAACATGAAAAAAGCAACGCCTAGGCGTTGCTTTGGTGGGCGGTTGGTTGGTTGATCGCAATCGAGCGCGGTCGCTCAGGCCTCGTCGATCAATAGCGGCGCTTCATGCGCTTCTTGCCGAAGCCTGCGGGTGGGCCGCCAGCGCGAGAGGGCTTGGGGGCGTGCGAGGTGCGGGCGGAGCCATCGCCCCGAGAGTCTGCACGGGGCGCGGCGGTGGTTGAACCGGCCTCGCCGGGCGCTGCCCGGGTGTGGTGCTCGGCGCGTGGGGCGTGCCCGTGCCGCGGGGCGTGCTCGCTGCTGCGGGATGCATAGCCGCCGCCGCGAGATGCGGAGCGACCGGGGTGAGACGAGTGGGGGGCCGGGCGCGGCTCGCGCACTGAGGATTCCTCAGCAAACGTGAGCAGGTCTTCCGGCACCGGGGGCAGCGGGGTGATATCGATGCGCTTGGCGGTGAGGCGTTCGATGCGACGGAGCTGGTCGCGTTCGTCCTCGCCGCAGAAGCTGATGGCCTGGCCGGTGGCGCCGGCGCGGCCGGTTCGGCCGATGCGGTGGACGTAGGCCTCGGGCTCAACGGGGAGGTCGTAGTTGACGACGTGGCTGACCGCGTCAACATCGAGGCCGCGTGCGGCGACATCGGTGGCGACGAGGATGCGCGTGCGGCCGATGCGGAAGGCATCGAGCGCGCGATCGCGTTGATTCTGGGCCTTGTTGCCGTGGATCGCGACGGCGCTGACGCCGGCGGTGACTAGGTGCTTGCAGAGCTTATCGGCGCCGTGCTTGGTCTTGGTAAAGACGACAACGCGGCTCATGCCCTCATCGCGAAGGAGGATGCGAAGGAGCAGGGCCTTCTTCATGCGCGGGACCATGTAGAGCGACTGCTCAATGAGCGGCGCGGCGCTGGCGACGGGCGTCACCGCGATCTTGACCGGGTTCTTCAGCAGCGAATCGGCCAGGTGCATGATCTCGCGCGGCATGGTTGCCGAGAAGAGCAACGTCTGGCGCGCGGGCGTCGTCGGCAGAGCCGCGGCGATGCGACGGATGGGCTGGATAAAGCCCATGTCGAGCATGCGATCGGCTTCGTCGAGCACGAAGATGCCGACGCCGGAGAGGTTGACGAGGCGCTGCTCCATGAGATCGATGAGGCGGCCGGGCGTGGCGACAAGGACATCGACGCCGCGCTGCAGGGCTTTGACCTGGCGCATCTGGCTGACGCCGCCGAAGACGCAGGTGTGAACGAGGCCGGTGTGCCGCCCGTAGGTGGCAAAGGACTCGCCGATCTGGTTGGCCAGTTCGCGTGTCGGAGCCAGGACCAGGACGCGCGGGATCGCGCCGCCGCGACGGGTCTTGTCGACCGGCGCGGAGCTGAGGCGATGGAGGATCGGCAGCGCGAACGCGGCGGTCTTTCCGGTGCCGGTCTGGGCGCAGCCGAGGAGGTCCTTGCCCTCCATCACGGGGCCGATGGCCTGGGCTTGGATCGGGGTGGGTTTTTCGTAACCTTCTTCAAGCAGTGCGCGAAGAATGGCGGGGGCGAGGCCGAGGGCTGGAAATGCCATGAAAACGACGACTCCTTTGCCGATCCGAAGATTGGCATGAACACCAGTGAACAGGCCGAGATGGTTTCATCGGGCCGTCCCCGGCATGGTCGTGACGCTCACGCTCGCCGAGGCGTTGGTTGAGGGGGATGATAGGCGCGAAAGTTGCGTCGGTCGCGGGCGTTGAGTTTGCCTTGATCGCGGAGGGCGCGGAGGGGAGCGGAGAGGTTGCGGTTTGCGAGGACAGAAAGGCGCTTTTTCAACGAAGAGAGGGAAGGGATGGAAGGAAGGCAGGCGGGTGTTTGAGTTTGGGGTCAGCTCGTTCTATTCGTGAACAAGTCAGGCGGAGCGGAGAAGACGCAGCTTCAGTCGGCTAAGGACAGCAATTTCCTGTCGTGATGAAGTACCAGCGGGAACGAACGAAGAGACCCCTTCCGTTCCTTCCCTCGCTTCGTTGATAAATCGCTTTCGGGGGACGCATCGAGTTTCTCCGCTCCTCTCCGCGTCCTCCGCGATCTTGGCCGACGCACCGCCGCGCAGACTCATACAACCTTCACCTTGCTCCAATCGCGCGAGGGCTTGGGGATCTTCGGGTTCATCGCCTGCATCGTCTCGACAAGGCATTGAGACACCGCGAGATTCCGGAACCACTTCTTGTCCGCGGGGATCACGTTCCACGGCGCGTACTCGGTGCTGCAGCGCGTCACAGCGGCCTCGTGTGCCCGCTGGTAGTCGTCCCAGAGCTTGCGTTCATCCAGATCGCCCATCTCGAACTTCCAGTTCTTGAGCGGATCGCGCAGACGGGCTTCGAGTCGCTCGCGTTGTTCGTCCTTGCTGATGCACAGGAAGAACTTGATGATGGTGGTGCCGCACTCGGTCAGGTGGCGCTCGAAGTCGTTGATCTGGCGATAGCGCGCTTCGATGACGTCGGGCGGTGCGAGCTTGCGGACCTTGGCGATCAGCACGTCCTCGTAGTGGCTGCGATTGAAAACCGCGACCTCGCCCCTACGAGGGCAGACGTTGTGGATGCGCCAGAGGAAATCGTGGTCGAGCTCGTCGTGCGAAGGCGCCTTAAACGCGACAACGGAAACGCCGATCGGGTCCATGCCGGCCATGACGTGACGGATGGTGCCGTCTTTGCCGCTGGTGTCCATGCCTTGCAGGACGATGAGGACCGCGCGTTGATTCTCGGCATACAGCCGCACCT